>JAOPVN010000250.1 GCA_025966175.1 Modestobacter sp.
TGGTTCTTCGCCAAGGTCGTCGTCGCGCTGTTCGTCTTCATCTGGCTGCGCGGCACCCTGCCCCGGCTGCGCTACGACCAGTTCATGCGCTTCGGCTGGAAGGTCCTGGTGCCCACGGCGCTGGTCTGGATCCTGGTCGTCGCCACGATGCGCACCGTCTCCCGGGCGGCAGACCTCAACGGCGGTGAGGTCGCCGTCTTCGTCGGGGTGCCGATCGCCCTCGTCGTGCTGGCCGGCCTGCTCGTCGCCTCGCGGATCAGCAACCGGGACACCCGGATCGCCGCGCGGGCGGCCGCGGCCGGAGCGATCAACCCCACCGAGCCCGAGGTGCTGCCTCCCGCGCGGGACCGGGACCGGGCGGCCGGCGGCTTCCCGGTGCCGCCGATGGACCTGCGCGTCCCGCCGTCCCCGCGGTTGCGCAGTCGCGAGGCCGTCGGCGCCGGGACCGTCGTCGGCACCGGACGGCGCAGCTCGGCCCCCGCCAATGAGGAGGACGGCGATGTCTGAGCACACCCCCGCACGGCGTGAGGACGGCGCCGTGGTGCGGCAGACCGGCGCCCCGCCGACCCCGCCCGGCAAGCGCGCGAGCTGGCTGCCCGGCCCTGCCCAGGGGTTCGGCGTCACCTTCGCCACGATGTTCAAGAAGGTGACGACGGAGGAGTACCCCGACGTCCCCAAGCAGACCAAGCCCCGCTACCACGGCCGGCACGTGCTCAACCGGCATCCCGACGGGCTGGAGAAGTGCGTCGGCTGCGAGCTGTGCGCCTGGGCCTGCCCGGCCGACGCCATCTACGTGGAGGGCGGCGACAACACCGAGGAGGCCCGGTACTCCCCGGGTGAGCGCTACGGCGCCGTCTACCAGATCAACTACCTGCGCTGCATCTTCTGCGGGCTGTGCATCGAGGCCTGCCCGACGCGGTCGCTGACCATGACCAACGACTTCGAGCTCGCCGACGACGACCGGCAGGCCCTGATCTACACCAAGGAGCAGCTGATGGCCCCGCTGCTGCCCGGGATGGAGCAGCCCCCGCACCCGATGCGGCTGGGCAACGACGAGAAGGACTACTACGTCCGCGACCCGAAGGCCGCGGTGCCGGTGGACGCCCTCGGGCTGGCGCGGACGGGTGCCGAAGCAGTCGTCGAGGAGCGCGTGTGAACACCCTCGCCGCCGCCGCCGGCGGGGTGCAGATCGGCACCGGTGAGGCCGTCGTCTTCTGGGTGCTCGGGCCGATCGCCCTGGCCGGCGCGCTGGGCATGGTGCTCTCGCGCAACGCCGTCCACTCCGCGCTGTGGCTGGTCAACACGATGCTGGCGCTGGGCGTCTTCTACGTCGTCCAGGAGGAGCCTTTCCTCGTCGCGGTACAGATCATCGTCTACACCGGCGCGATCAATATCCTGTTCCTCTTCGTCCTCATGCTGGTCGGCCGGGACACCTCGGATTCGGTGGTCGAGACGCTGCGCGGGCAGCGGATCGCCGCGATCGTGCTGGGCATCGGCTTCGCCGGGCTGGTCGGCGCGGGCATCGCCGAGGCCACCCGGGACACCCCGGTGATCGGCCTGGCGGGCGTGCAGGGCGGCGCCGGGGGAGCGGCCGACGGCAACGTGCCGGCCATCGCCGCGGCGCTCTTCACCCGCTACCTGCTGGCCTTCGAGGTCACCAGCGCGCTGCTCATCACCGCCGCCGTCGGCGCGATGGTGCTGGCGCACACCGAGCGCGAACCCGGCAGCCGGCAGTCCCAGAAGGAGCTGTCCCGGGCCCGGTTCCTCTCCGGTGAGCACCCGCAGACACTGCCCGGGCCCGGGGTCTACGCCCGGGCCAACTCGATCGCCGCCCCCGGCCGGCTGCCCGACGGCAGCCCGTCGCCGCGCAGCTTCGCCACCGGCGTGGAGCCGCAGGTCGTCGACGAGCTCCCGCCCGCCGGCTCCGACGGAGCCGAGCGGGAGGGCATCGCGCACGCCGGCGGGCCGGATGCAGCGCTCGGCCCGACTCGTGGAGGGGACCCCACGTGAACATCGCGAACTACCTGGTGCTGGCCGCGATCCTGTTCACCATCGGCGCCGTCGGAGTGCTGGTCCGGCGCAACGCGATCGTCGTCTTCATGTGCGTCGAGCTGATGCTGAACTCGGTGAACCTGACCTTGGTCACCTTCGCCCGGACCACCGGCACCCTCGACGGCCAGCTGATCGCGTTCTTCGTCATGGTGGTCGCCGCGGCCGAGGTCGTCGTCGGCCTGGCGATCATCATGTCGGTCTACCGCACCCGCCGCTCGGCCTCGGTCGACGACGTCAACCTGCTGAAGTACTGAGCGGATCGGGACTGTGACGATGAACAGCGCGGCCATGGACACCGTGCCCGCGACCGGGCTCCTCAGCATCTCGTGGCTGCTCATCGCGCTCCCGCTGGCGGGAGCTGCGGTGCTGCTGCTCGGCGGCCGGCGCACCGACCGCTGGGGACACCTGCTGGCCACCGGCACCGTGGTCGTCGCCTTCCTGATCGGCCTGTTCTGCACCGTGCAGCTGGCCGGCCTGGACCAGCGTTCGGCGAGCGTCGACCTGTTCACCTTCATCCGCACCGGACACCTGGACGTCCAGGCCGGGCTGCTGTTCGACCCGCTGTCGGCGGTCTTCGTGCTGCTGATCACCGGGGTCGGCGCGCTGATCCACGTCTACTCGATCGGCTACATGGCGCACGACCCCGGCCGCCGGCGGTTCTTCGCCTACCTCAACCTGTTCGTCGCGGCGATGCTGCTGCTGGTCCTGGGCAACAGCTACGTGGCGCTCTACGTCGGCTGGGAGGGCGTCGGTCTCGCGTCCTACCTGCTGATCGCGTTCTGGTACACCCGCCC
>JAOPVN010000277.1 GCA_025966175.1 Modestobacter sp.
GCTGTCAGGCCGGGCGCGCAGGTCCCCCCGAGGCCAGCATGGCCGCGCCCACGATCCCGGCCTCGTTGCGGAGTGCGGCCGGGACGATGGGGGTCCGCAGGTCCAGCAGTGGCAGGAACTTGTCCGCCTTCTTGCTCACCCCGCCGCCCACGACGAAGAGGTCGGGCCAGAACAGGTTCTCGAGGGTGCGGTAGTACCGCTGCAGCCGCTTGGCCCACTTCTCCCAGCTCAGGTCCTCCCGGTCGCGCGCGGCATCACTGGCTCGATGCTCGGCGTCCTCACCGTCGATCTCGATGTGCCCGAGTTCGGTGTTCGGGATCAGCCGGCCGCCGACGATCATCGCCGTCCCGATCCCGGTGCCCAGGGTTGTGACCAGCACGATGCCGGAGTGGTCCCGGGCCGCCCCGAACCGGGCCTCGGCGTACCCGGCCGCGTCGGCGTCGTTGACCACGGTCGCGTCGCGGCCGGTCGTCTCGCGCAGCAGTGCCTCGGCCTCGGCGCCGATCCAGGACGGGTCGATGTTCGCCGCCGTCCGTGTCACCCCGTGGGTGACCACGGCGGGGACCGTCACCCCGATCGGCCCGTCCCAGCCGAACGAGCCGATGATCTCGGCGACCACCTTCGCCACCGCGTCAGGCGTCGAGGGCTGCGGCGTCGCCAGCCGCACCCGCTCCCCGGCCAGGGCGCCGGTGTCCAGGTCGACCGGTGCGCCCTTGACGCCGCTGCCTCCGATGTCGATGCCGAAGCTGCGGGCTCCGGTCCGCGCAGGTGTCCCGGTGGGGCCGGCCATGATGTTCTCCTTCGGTCGGCCTCAGCGGCGCCTGGCCAGGTCGGCGGCGCCCACGATGCCGGCGCTCGAGCCGAGCTCGGCCATCGTCACGCGGGGCCAGGGCCGGTACGAGGGGGCGGTCAGACGCTCCTCCAGCGCCCGCGCGGTCGGGGCGCGCAGCACCTCGCCGGCCTCGGCGACCCCGCCGCCGAGCACGAACATCCCGGGGTCGAAGGCGGCGGCCAACGCGGCCATCCCGTGGCCCAGCCACATGCCGATGACGGAGAAGCACTCCAGCGCCGCCTCATCGCCCTCCTGGGCCGCCCGGGTGATGTCCCTGCCGGTGATGTGCTCGGCCTGACCGTCGGCCAGTTCGAGCAGCCGGGCCGACGTCGCGGGCGACACCGTCGCCAGTTCCACCGCCTCGCGGACCAGCGCCGTCCCGCTGGCGTAGCGCTCCCAGCACCCGCGACTGCCGCAGCCGCAGCGGCGCCCGCCCTCCTCCACCGTCATGTGCCCGAACTCGGCGGCGATGCCGTTGCGGCCGCGGTACATGTGTCCCTCCACCACGATCCCGCCACCGAGACCGGTGCCGACGGTCAGCATGACGACGAAGGGCTCACCCCGGCCTGCACCGAAGCGGGCCTCCCCCCACGCGGCAGCGTTTGCATCGTTCTCGACCACCACCGGCAGCCCGCAGCGCTTCTCGACCATCTCGCGCAGCGGCTCGCGGCGCCAGGCCAGATTGGGGGCGAAGAGCACCGTGGAACGCTCGGCGTCGACCAGCCCGGCGGCAGCCAGCCCCACCGCCTCGACGTCGCGGTCGTCGGCGAGGTCGCGGACGACGTCGGTGATGGCATCCTCGATCTTGTCCGGGTCGGTGGAGGGCGTGTCCCTGCGGGTGGTGGCGGTGACCCGGCCGTCCTCGTCCACCAACCCCGCAGCGATCTTCGTGCCTCCGACGTCGACACCGATGGCCAGACTCATCGCACCCCTCTCCCCACGATCTCAGGTCCGGTCGGGTCCGGGCCTCGGCGTCCCGCGCTGTGCCTTCGGAGCGGTCCCGCGCTCGGCCTCGGGAACCGGCCGGGGCGGCACGACGGCGGCGCGGTTCCGGCTCCCGACCCGGTCGTCCATCGCCTCCAGTTCCTGCCCCTTCGTCTCGTGGACCCACCGGATCACGAAGAAGAACGACAGCACGGCGAACGCCGTGTACAAGCCGTACGCGAAGGTCAGCCCGAGGTTGGCGAGAGCGGGGAAGGTCGTGGACACCAGGAAGTTGGCCAGCCACTGGGCCGCCGCGGCGACCGCCAGCGCGGCCGCACGGATCTGGTTGCTGAACATCTCGCCCAGGAGAACCCACACGACCGGGCCCCACGACACGCCGAAGAAGACGACGTAGAGGTTGGCCGCCACCAGCGCGAGCGTTCCCCACGGCTGAGGCAGGGAGACGTTGCTGCCCGAGCCGATGGCCCGCGTGAAGCAGATCGCCATCAGCCCGAGGGTGACGGCCATGCCGGCTGAACCGATCAGCAGCAGGGGCTTGCGGCCGATCTTGTCGATGAGGGAGATGGCGACGAGGGTCACCACGACGTTGGTGACCGAGGTGATGACCGTGATCGTCAGCGCCCCGGACTCGGTGAACCCGACGGAGCGCCACAACGTCGTCGAGTAGTAGAAGATCACGTTGATTCCGACGAACTGCTGGAACACCGAGAGCAGGATGCCGACCCACACGATGGGCAGCAGCCCTAGGGCTCGGCCACGGATGTCGCTCATCCTCGGTCGGTGCTCGCGGTTCAGGCTCTCCTGGATCTCGACGACCTTGCTGTCCACCCGTGCGGAGCCGAGCACCTGCCTCAGCACGTCACGGGCAGCCGCAGGGTCGCCGCGCGCGACCAGCCAGCGCGGTGACTCAGGAATCTGAAGCGCCAGGACGCCGTAAGCCGCCGCGGGCACGAGCATCGTGAGGAACATCCAGCGCCATGCCGGCGCACCGAACCACAGGTCGCGATCCGCGCCGCCCGCCAGGTTGGCGAGGAAGGCGTCGGAGAGCAAGGCGACGAAGATGCCGGTGACGATCGCGAGTTGCTGCAGCGACCCGAGCCGGCCGCGCAGGTGTGCCGGTGAGATCTCGGCGATGTAGGCGGGCGCGATCACCGACGCGACACCGACACCCACGCCGCCGACGAACCGCCAGAGCGCCAGGTCCCAGGCTGCCCACGTCAGGCCGGAGCCGATCGCTCCCGCCGCGAACAGGACGGCGGCGGCGACCATGATCCGCACCCGGCCCCACCGGTCGGCAGCCGCGCCGGCGAACCACGCCCCGACGGCGGACCCGAGCAGCGCGATAGCCACCGTGAACCCCAGCGCGAAGGGGCTGAGATGGAAGTGGTCACGGATGGCGTTCACCGCGCCGTTGATGACCGCCGTATCGAAGCCGAAGAGGAAACCGCCGATGGCGGCCACCGCAGCGATCAGCAGTGCCCGCCCGGTCGTCTTCTCCATCTGGTTCGCAGCCGCCGCGCGTTCCTGTCCAGCAGTCATAGCCCGCGACCTCGATGAGTGCGCCGCTGTGGAAGGTCGTGCTGTTCGACGGTGAACCCGTACGGAGCCCAGGTCAACAGAAGGGGACGCCTGGTGTTCAGTGATCGGCGTGTTGAGGTGATCGTCGGCGCTGGAAGCAGTCGGCGCCCAGCCCCTGGAAGGGCTGGCCGCGGTCGAGCATGTGGTGGGCGGCGACGAGGACGGCGAACTCGACGGCGACGGTGGCCTTGCCCGCGCCGCTGCGGAGCCAGAACTGGGTGGTCGCTGGTGGCAACCCAGCTGGCCACGTCGACCCCGCCAGCCGACGGGCACACCGCTGTCAGTCTCACCACAGCCGGGCCCCCGACCGAGCCTCCACTGACCCCGCGGGGCGGTTCAACCCCGTCCTCCGTCGGGTGGAGCAACTCACCGAGGTTGCCTGCCCGGTCGCGCTGACCCGCGGAGAGCGGGGGATCGCGACGGCAGAGACCACGGATGCGGCAGCCGCTCGACTCGGCAGGGACGTGTTCACCACCGCGGTGCCAGATGTGGGACACCACATCGGCATCGGTCAACCGTTCGCGCTGATCGTGCCGTCCTCCGCCTACAGCTGAACAGTTGGTAGAAGTCGCCCAGCACCTGTTCGCCTGCGCGGTTCGGGACGTGCACGTGGGTGCAGGGTCGCAGGAGACGTGTGCCGAGCGGGAGCTCGCCAACGTGCTGCCTCCTGAGTCGCCACCTGACGTGACCGCGTGGCTGGTCGGCCGCCAGTACGCCGTTGACGAGGCGGCAGTGCGTGAGGAGCTGCTATCCGGTTGGCGCCGCCGTTCCCCCGACAGTTGGCCCCTCGGCGGTGCGACGCTGAACGAGGTGGGCTGCGGGACGTTGCCGGGCGGCGTACAGCAACCGGTACAGCAACGCGGTGCGCACGACCACGGATCCCGGAGAATGACGGTGGACGCCGCGCCTTTGTGACGCGGCCGACCAGGGTTGCGCGCTCGAGCTGGCGGCAGCGCTGCGTGCACTGCACCACCCATCGAGCATCCTCCGCCGGCTGGTACCGGAGGCTGCTCGCGACCCACCCAACTCCATACGAACGGGTCAGCGCACTCCTGGCTGCGCCAAGCGGCTTGTGGGCGTCGGGTCAGTGACCTTCGGGGTGCTCAACCGGCTCGCACGGCGGTCAGTGCCCGGGCTCGTTTGACCACCATTTTGACCACCATTTTGATCCGTTCACCCCCGTCCGCGGTAGTTCGCCGTGGTCGGGCCGAGCCGCTGACCTGCGGAGATGCACGTCGGTGAACTGCAACGGACCCCTCGCCGACGACTGGGGGTCAAGGGGTCGCAGGTTCAAATCCTGTCAGCCCGACAGAAGAAGTTGCAGGTCAGAGGCCGTTTCCGGGAGACCGGGAACGGCCTCTCTTCCTGTGCGGACCGGGTTGACCACCATTAGCCGACCCCACGTCGCTCAGGACGGTGCCCAGCGTTGTGACGGCGTCCCGCGAGACGTCGGGGGACACGTGCCCGTAGACGTCGCCGGTGATGGCGATGGAGGAGGGGCCGAGGATCTCAGAGACCACCTTCAGTGGGACGCCGTTGGCGAGCATCACGCTTGGGACGCCGATCGGCTGTTGCTGCTCACGGACGTGCCGGCGGTACTGCGCAACTTCGGAACGCCGCAAGCGACCGAGCTGCGTCAGCTGGAACTGTCCGAGCTGGCCACCATGTCGTTCCCTGCCGGGTCTATGGGACCCAAGGTCGAGGCTTGCCGCCAGTTCGTCCTCGCCACCGGGCGCCCGGCCGCCATCGGCGCGCTCGCCGACGTCGCCGCCGTGTTCGCTGGAACCGCCGGCACCACGGTCGAGCCGTCCCCGGGCCAGGCGGTGGCCTCGGCCTGAGCCTCCCGGGGCGAGGGCCGATGTCGGGGTCCGCTCAGTTCACCCGACCGTCCAGGAGACAGGTCGTCCCGGCTACCCGGGTCGAGGTGACGGCGACGTGCGAACGCATTTCCAGCAGGACGTCGGTCTCCCGGTGGGGGAAGGCCGCGGACACCCATCGCTGTGGGCCCAGCGACGGATGCTCGAAAGCCATGCTCGTCAGGCGCGTGTAGAGCTCGGATGGCAGTCGTTCGTCGATCGAGAAGTCCAGCCGGACGCGGTCGTCGTCCTCGTGCACCTCGACGTGCGCGATGGGCCTTCTGCCGTTGCAGGCGGTGACGCCGTGCTCGTCTTGTTCCAGCCACCAGTCTGGACCCGCGGCTCTTCCGCGGTGGGTCCCGCTGTCGGGAGCTGAACGCTGGCCATCGATCCTCCTCCGGCCCGCCTGAGCAGGGCCATGAGCGTGCGATGGGGGGCCGGATGCGCCCTCCGCACCGTCGTCGGAGCTCGGTCACCCCGGGACCGCGGTCGGCGGTCATGGGCTCGCAGGACCTAGGACCCACACGCCCGGTCATCGTTCACCCGACTCCATCCAGGGACCTTCGGCCCTGACCGCAGGGCGGTGGCCTACCCCTAGTGTCGGATCGGATCGGTTCACCGGCTGTCCCGAGGCTGTCGCGCCGCCTGTCCGGGCGGGCCAGAAGGACGGGTGACAGGTGTTCGACAACGACGGCCAGGGGCCTCCGATCCGGGTGTTCCTGCTCGACGACCACGAGATCGTGAGGCGGGGAGTCGCCGACCTCCTCGAGACCGACCCCGACATCACGGTTGTCGGGGAGGGCAAGAACGCCGCCGAGGCCCTCGCCCGCGTGCCGGCGCTGCGCCCGGACGTCGCCGTCCTGGACGTGCGGCTACCCGACGGCGACGGGGTCTCCGTGTGCCGGGAACTGCGCTCGAAGATGCCGGACCTCAAGGTCATCATGCTGACCAGCTACAGCGACGACGAGGCCTTGTTCGACGCGATCATGGCGGGTGCATCGGGTTACCTGCTCAAGCAGATCCTCGGCCAGGACCTGGTCTTCGCCGTGCGCATGGTCGCCGGCGGTGGATCGCTGCTGGACGCCACCGCCACGGCCGCCGTCCTGGCCAGGATGCGTCGAGCGGCTGAGCCGACCGGCCCACTGGCCAAGCTCAGCGACCAGGAGCGCACGGTCCTGCTGCTGATCGGTGAGGGACTGACCAACCGGCAGATCGGCGAGCGGATGTTCCTCGCCGAGAAGACGGTGAAGAACTACGTCTCCCACCTGCTGGCCAAGCTGGGACTCGAACGCCGCACCCAGGCAGCGATCCTGGCCACCGAGCTGAAGGGTTCCGCCGCTCCCACGCGGCGCTGAGCGGGGACGCTGTCGGGTTCAGACGTCCGGGTGCGCCGGCAGCAAGGCCCGCCAGCGAAGCAGGGTCCCGCCGTCGGGCAACCGCTGGACCGACGACGAGCCGCCCCACCGGTGAGCACGCTCCGCCATGTTCCGCAGCCCACTGCGGGCCACGGTGGCGTCGATGCCGCGTCCGTCGTCCCGGACCTCGACGACGACCTCGTCCGTCACGTCCACGGTCACCGTGACGTGCCGCGCGCCGGCGTGCCGGGACGCATTGCTCACCCCCTCACGGACGACGGCGGCAACATCAACGGCCAGGGCACCGGTGACGAGGCTGTCCACGGCACCCGACATCCGCACCGTGGAGCGCAGGTCGTCGCCGGCGGTCTCGATGACGATGTCCAGCACCTGGCGTCGAACGCTGTCGGCATGGTCGGCGCCGTCTGCGGTGTGCAGGTCGAAGATGGTCGTCCGAATGTCCCGCACGGTCTCGTCGAGCTGATTCACGACCTGGGCGAGTCGCTGCTGCACCGCGTCGTCCCGCACCCGGGTCGAGGCCGCCTGCAAGCTGAGGCCCGCGGCAAAAAGCCGCTGGATGACGTGGTCGTGCAGGTCGCGCGCGATGCGGTCGCGGTCCTCATACACGTCCAGCCGCCGGGCGACCTGTTGACGCGCGGCCATGTCCAGCGCCAACGCAACCTGGTCGGCGAACTCGGTGATCAACGGGCCGACGGCGGCGTCGAACGGTTCACGCCCGCCGACCCGGGCCGCGATCACCACCGCAGCCCGGGCGTCCGTGCTGCGCAGCGGCACCCCGATGGCCGGCCCCCAGGACACGTGAGCGCTCGACCCCGAGTCAGGCATTCCCGCCAGGTCCAGGCTCGCCACGGCACCCGTGGCGATGACGGCCGCCAGCACGGGGGCGTCCTCGGGCCGGAGCGGGCTGCCGACGATGTCGACGAGTGCACCGCCGGACTGGGCCTGGACCTCGTAGCTGCCGTCCACCGGGTCGGGCCCGGACACCAGCCACGCGCCGTCAGAAGCCGTCAGCTCGGCGACCCGGCCGACGATCAGCCGCAGCGCCTCGTCGGGGGCCATGCCGCTCAGCAGGGTCGACCGGACGTCGCCCACCGCCGTCAGCCACCGACGGCGCACCTCGCCCTCCTCATACAGGCGGGCGTTGTCGACGGCGATGCCGGCCGCGCCGGCGAGGGCGACGAGCACGGCCGTGTCCTCCGCGGTGAACTGGCCACCGCCACGCTTCTCGGTCATGTACAGGTTGCCGAACACCGTGCCGCGGACGAGGACCGGCACCCCGAGGAAGGTCCGCATCGGAGGGTGGTGGGCCGGGAAACCGACGGACGCCGGGTGCGTGCCGAGGTCCGGGATGCGCAACGGGTGGGGATTGGTGATCAGCTGGCCCAGAAGGCCTCTGCCCTCCGGCAGATGCCCCATCGTGGCGCGCAGCTCCTCGTCGATCCCCACCGTGATGAAGGCGCCGAGGCCTCCCGCGGGCCGCAGCACTCCTAGCGCCCCGTACTGGGCGTCGACGAGCCGAGTGGCCGCCTCGACGATCTGGCGCAGCGTCGTGTCCAGGTCCAGGCCGGCGGAGACGCTCAGGAACGCGTCGAGCAGGTCCTGCACCCGGGCCTGGGTACGTGCAACGGTCGCGAGACGCTCCTGCACCTCGTCGAGCAGCTCGGTGAGACGCATGGCAGCGAGCGGTGAGGAGTCGTCGCGGTGGCCGCGGTCTTGGCGGAGGTCGGGTGCCGTGCCTGCGGTGGTCATCGTGGCTCAGGTTCTCAGCTGGGCGGGCGCCCGAACAGCCCCCGGCGCGCGTTCTCCCCGCCTGGGCGTGACCTCAGGCCGGCAACGCCGTGTGGGGCGCCCCGTTCGGCGCGACCGGTACACCGTCCACGGGCGTGGAACGACGGCTGATGCGCCGCCCGCGCACGAGCTGGGTCTGGATGCCGATGTAGCAGTGCGCATCGGCCGGTGGCCACGGCTTCACGCCGAACTCATCGAGGCGACGCACCCCGGCGGGGTCGCTGATCACCCGGGACGCTCCGATCACGGTCACGTTCCAGCCGGTGAGAGCACCGGCGTCGAAGTCGTCGACCTCGAAGGCCACCACCGCGCCCCGGCTGGCCGCGGCAACCTTGCTGCCCGTGCGCGTGGGGATGAAGAGTTCTCCGGCGCCGACCGCGAAGGCGACCGGTTGGACGGCGGGCAGGGCCCCCTCGGTGAACGCGATCCTGCCGAGGGGCACGGTCCTCAGCAGTGCCAGGCAATGCGCCTCGTCCAGAACCTCGACGTCGTGGTCCTCGTACGGTGTGTCCACCAGGCCTCCTCGCGGGCGTGCGTCGGGGGTACCCGACGACGCCCTTCCTCTTCCATGGTCGGTGGGTTCCCCGGTCGCTACCGATGGCATAGGTCCCGCATAGGACGGTCCCAGTGCTCCTACTGGTCCTCTCGGCACGAGCCGGCGGTGCGCCGACCGGACCGAAGGCCCCGTCCGGGGGCCGTTGGTCCCTGCCCGACGACCTGGACTCCGGGAGACGCTGGGCCGGCGGGCTGCCGACCGGCGCTCCCGACGAGCTGAGACAGGAGCAGAGATGAACGATGACTCGTTCGTGGACAAGGTGTGCCGCGTCGCGGACGTCCCAGGCGGGGTGCTCGTCGGCCACGACGGGTCCGCCTGCGCCCAGCAGGCACTGCACTGGGCGGCGGCCCTCGCCCGGCGCGCCGGATACGACCTGCACGTGCTGCGCGCCTGGGACCTGGTCAGCGCGCCTCGGCCGTCCACCTGGGCGCCCGGGTACGTGCCCCCGCTGCACGACTGGAAGGCCGCGGTCCACGACGAGCTCTCCGCCAGGTCGCTGCGGCCGGCGTCGACACCGAGGTGACCCTCGGGGCGCGGTGCCGGACGGCGGTTCGCCCCTGCCGACGCGGATCACGGCCTGCGGGACGAGCCCGGTGGGCAGGAGCCGGGCCACCTCCCCCCGGGTCGCGGGCACCTCGACGGGTTGGGTGATCAGGCCGGCCTGCCAACCGAGACGTACGACCTCGGCAGGACCCGCTCCAAGGCCTCTCCGGCGCGCAACCAGTCCAGCCGGCCATCGCCGGCGGTGGCCAGGACGAGCAGGCTCTCGGACCTGCCCCCAGGGTCCGCGGCGGAGGGCCCGGGGAGGTGGCCGGGGGTGAAGTCGCGCAGCGGCACCTCGCCTGTCCCCGTCCGGGACGTCCACTCCGGCTGGACATGAACGCGGTCCCGCTCCCGTGCCGGTTGGGAGGTCCAGGCATCCAGCTCGCCGCCGTAGCCCGGATCGCAGTCCTGCACGGCGCGGGCAGCCGCCGTCACCCTGGCGAGCGTCTGGCTCTGCGGTCCACTGAGCCGGAGAAGGTGGGCGCCCTCGGTGGCGGCGACCTCGCCGAGCCGGTCGGTCACCTCGACCGGAGCCGCGCCGACGAACTCGGCGCGGTTGCTTCGCCGCAGCGAGATCACCGGGTCCAGCGCAGTCAGCTTGGGGTCCGCCGCTCCAGGAGCCGGTCGCAGCACGGCGGCCAGGTCCGGTCTCGTCGGATCGGGGAAGCGGTCCACCGAGCAGGCGTGGTGGACCGCCGCCATGCCGACCCGGGCGTTGAGCAGCGCCGCACCCACGCTTAAGACCAGCTCTCGGCCTCGCGGTCCATGGCCGCCAGTCGGCGTGAGTCGTCGAGCCACAGTTCCGGCCGGTCGATGTGCAGCCGGAGCTGCCAGGGCTGGGTGTTGTGGACCGAAGGAGGCAGCCGGGCCCGATCGGCCCCCACGCGGAGGGAGTTGTGGTCTCGCCGGGTCAGCATGGTGTGGACCTGAGCAACAGAGCCGTCATGATCGGCCGGGCGGGGTGAGGGCGCGCACGGGCCCGTGCGCTGCGACGGGTGGGAAGCGGCCGGTCAGATCCACGTCGTCCCCCCGCGGCCGTCGGGCACCGGGCGGTGGGCGACCGCATCGTCCGACGGCGGGCGACCCGCGCCGCCGCGAACGAGGGAGCCATCCTCGTCGGGATGGCGGGGGGACCGCGCCCGGTCACCGGTGGAGACCACGTCGTCCCGGTGCCGGCGCGTGATGTCGGGACGTGCTTCGGCGAACCCGATCCGGAGCAGCAGCTGTGGATGGGACTCCCCGGTGACTTCGGACCGGAGGCGTGCCCGGGTCCTGGGGACCTCCAGCGACTGCGTCATCGGACTGGCGGCCCAGCCGAGGACGGTCAGTTCGAGGAGCACCCGTTCCAGTGCCTCCCCTGATCGGAGCCAGGCGATCGGGTCGTCGGTCGGTGAGGTGATCAGGAGAAAGGTGCGGTCCTGCCCGGAGACGCTGTCCACCGTCCGCCGGCGGGGGCCGGCCGGCCGGTCGGTCGGGGCGGGGATCGGCGGCTGAGGACGCCACCGATCCAGCTCTGCGCGGCAGTCCGGGTGGCCGAGCTGGACGGCGTCTGCCTCCTGGGTGAGCTCCGCGATGAGCCTGCGTTGCGCGTCGGACAGCACGGCGACCAGGGCGCTGTCTTCCTGGGCTGCTGCAGCGGTCAGGTAGTCCAGCAGTTCATCGGGCACCTCCTCGGCGAGGAAGCCGGCACGATGGGTCCGGCGCCGGTGGACGGCGTCCACCAGCATCGGGAGGCGGCCCTCGGGCGCGCCGGGCACGGGTCGCACCACGGCTGCGAGGTCCGGGTCGTCCGGCTGGGGGAGGCGGTCGACCTCGACGGCCCAGCCCCGCGCAGCCAGCGCCGCCCGCACGTTGAACAGGGCGGCGCCGAGACTCTGCAGCAGTTCACGCCCGCTCGGGTCCAGGGTCTGGAGCTGCCGGGTGCGGTCCGCGCGGAGCTCCAGCCGGTCGCGGTGCAGCACGATGGTCCACGGCTGGCTGCCGTGCACCGACGGCGCGAGCAGAGCGGCGTCCGCTGCGCCCTCGAGGGCCTGCATGCGTTCGTCCACCTCCAGGTGCGAGGTGGCTCCACCGACGGGCTGCGGTCCGGCCGGGACCGGAGGGGTCGGGCTGGCCTGGGTCGACATCGGACCTCCATCGGTTGGGTGACACCAGCGTCGGCCGGACCCCGCCGCCCGGCCCGGGGTCGCGGGTCACTGCCGGGCGGGACCTACGGCCTGAGTCCAGTGGTCAGGACGGCCGTTCGTCGGTGGGGGTCCTTGGTCCCTTCAGCCGGCCCCGCTCCGGGGACAAGCTGCTCCTGTCGACTGCGAGTGGCCCATGGCGGGTGCCCAGGGCTCGGCGGCAAGGAGCTGAGTGGTGGAGCCGGCATCGACAGGCGTGCTCTCGGTCAACGTGGGGTCGTCGGCGCTGGAGGCCGCCGTCCGGGATCCGGGGGTGCGGATCCCCGTTCGCCGCACCCGACTCGATCACCATCCGGGCAAGCCGGTCCATCACGGGTCCGCAGCGCAGGCAGGGCTGGTGCGATGACGAGCGGACCCGCCGCCCCGGCCATCGTGGAGCCAACGCCCGCAGCGACGTCGGGGGTGCGGGCACCGGCACCGGTGGTCCTCAGCCGCGTGCTGCTCACCGACGGCACGCCTGCCGTGGTGCGAAGGCTGGTACCGGGGGACCAGGACGAGCTGCTCGCGTTGCACGAGCGGCTCTCCGAGCGGGACCGGTATCTGCGATTCAGCACGGTCCACCCTGCCCACCTGGCTCGCTGGGTCGCGCTCAGCCTCGACCCGGCCGGACCAGCGCTGTCTCTGGGTGCGCGGGTGCGTGGCGCCCTCGTGGCCGCGGTCGAGCTGTTCCCGACCAGCGCGGACACGGCCGAGGTGGCGGCGGTGGTGGACAGCCACTGGCGGGCTCACGGTCTGGCCACCGTGCTGCTCGAGGAGCTGGCCGTCGCGGCCGGACGACTGGGGATCCACCGGCTGGTGGCCGAGGTGCTGGCCGAGAACGGCGCCATGATGCGGGTGCTGGAGAACCTGGGACTGCCCGTGTCCAGCACCCGGGACGGGGATGCCGTGCACCTGGAGATCGCCCTGCACGCCGACGACCGGTACGCAGCGGCTGCCGAGGCGCGGCACCGTCGGGCGGCGGCGACAAGCCTCCGGCCGGTGCTGGTGCCGGAGACCGTGGCCGTCGTCGGGGCGGGCCGTCGGGCGGGCTCGATCGGCCGGGCCGTGCTCCACCGACTGCACGTCGCAGGATTCTCCGGCGCGGTGCTAGCGGTCAACCCGCACGCCACCAGGGTTGACGGGGTGCCCTGTTGGCCGTCGGTGACGGCCCTGCCCTGCACGATCGACCTCGCGGTGATCTGCGTGCCCGCCAGCGTGGTCGCGGATGCGCTGGAGGACAGCGGTCGGCACGGGGTGAAGGCAGCCGTCGTCATCAGCGGTGGTCTCGCCGCCGTTCCCGGGCTGCCCGATCGGGTACGCGCCATCGCCGACCGCTACGGCATGCGGCTGGTCGGGCCCAACTGCGTCGGGGTGTTCGGCGCCCGGGCGGCGCTGGATGCGACGTTCGCGCCCCGGGCCGTCCGGGCCGGGACGATCGGGCTGGTCGCTCAGTCCGGTGGCATCGTGCTCGCCTCGCTCGAGTCCTGGGGACGGCTCGGCCTCGGGTTCTCCGGCGTCGTCTCGACCGGGGACGCCTACGACATCGGGACCCGGGACGCGCTGGCGTGGTTCGACGAGAACCCGACGACCGAACTGGTCGTGCTGTACGCGGAGTCGGAACCTGACCTGCGCGGCCTGGCCCGCACGGCGGCCCAGCTGAGCCGCCTACGCGGCGGGCGGCGTGCACTCGGTCCCGGACCTGACCAGCCTCGCGGCAGCAGTGGGACTGCTGAGCGGACAACCGCTGCCGCGGGGTTGCCGGGTCGTGGTGCTCACGAACGTGGGTGGCGGTGGCGTGCTGACGGCCGATGCCTGCACGGCGGAGGGCCTGCGGGTGGAGCCGCTGCCCGAGGAGCTGCAGGCGGCGCTCCGGTCGGTCCTGCCGCCGCTGGCGAGCACGGGCAATCCGGTGGACACCGGAGCTGCGGCCGGCGAGGGACAGTTCGCTGGTCCTGAGGTCCCGGCGACGGAAGGCAGACCGAGATCATCCAGGTCATGCCGCACGACGCTGCCCCTCCGGCTGTCCGGCGGGAAGGTCCTCCTGTAGTCGATGGACGGGACCAGCGGCCCTGGTCAGCTCTCGGTCCTGCGTCTGCACTGGGCTGGTGGAACCTGACCTGCGTTCTTCCGCCTCACCCGACGCTCCGGGCTCCCGGCGCCCGTGGTTGGTCGTCGGCGTCGGCCCGACGGCGGAGAGCCGCGGGGCGTTGTTCTGGGCCTTGCGCGAGGCCGATCGGCGGGACGGGACGGTGTTGGCCGTCACCGTCTGGGCCGGTGGCCCGGAGGAGGTGCGGGCTGCCCGGGAGGCCGAGCTCGTGGCCCGGGTCCGGGAAGCGGTCGAGGAGACCGGCGTCTCCGGTCGAACCCAGGTGCAGCTGGTCGCCGGTCCCGTCGCGGCAGTGCTCACGGCCTTGTCGGAGCAGGCCGACGTCCTGGTGCTCGGACAGCACCACCTGGCTGCGGACGCCGGCTGACCGACGTCACCCGCCGGCGAGGGCGTCCCAGGGGGCCGCCAACGGCACGATGGTGTCGTCGACCGGGCGCCGTCCTGTGCGGGGCACCGGCTCGGCGCTGATGGACGCCCAGCCCAGCCGGAGCAACAGCTGCGGCTCGCCCCAGTCAGCCAGGAGGGTCCGGCGCAGCTCCGCCCGGGTCGACGGGACCTCGAGCGGCTGGCTGATGGGGTCACTGGCCACGCCCCACCGGGTCGCGCCGAGCAGCACGGCGCTCAGCGCCTCGCCCGCGGCGAGGTCGTCGAGCGGCGAGCTGTCGACGGTCGCCAGCAGGGCGAGGACGGTGCCGTCGGTCTCGTCCCGGCCCAGGGTGTCCTGCCGCTGTTCACGGGTGGTGAAGGCCCGGACCGCGAACGTGCCGTCCGGGCCCACCGGCACGTTGACCGCGGGAACGCCATCGGGGGCGGCCCGGCCGCGCCCGGACCACGCCGCTGCCTCCTCCAGCAGCCGCGGGGTCAGCGACTGCTCGATCGAGGCGTGGCTGATCAGGGCCGCGACGTGCCGGCGGTCGGCGTCCCCGGTCACCACCCGCAGGGCCGCTCCCTCCGCTTCGGCGGCCCGTTCCAGTTCAGCCACGAGCTGTGCCGGAACCGGCCAGGTTGACATCACTCTGCGGTCTGAGCGCCGGTTCTCGATCGCGGCCGCCAGCATCAGCTGCTCGGCGGTCGGCTGTCCGGGGTAGAGCTCGACCGCCGCCAGGTGTCCGGGGTGGGCCGGGTCCGGCAGCCGGTGCACGGTGCTGGACCACCCGGCCGCCAGAAGCGCCACCCTCAGGTGGTGCAGCGCCGCGCCGCAGCTGATCCGGAGGTCGCGGCCGGTCGGGTCGGTGGCAGGCAGCGAGCGCGTTGAATCGGCGAACAGGTGGATCGAGGAGTCGCCCAGCCGCCACTGCCACGGCTGGGTGTTGTGCACCGACGGCGCGCGATTGGCCAGGGCGATGACGGCGCGCGCGGTGGCGCGCTCGACGGGGATGGTGAGCACGAGGACTCCTCGGAACTGGGGGATCGGACACCAAACGAGCGTGGCGGTCGGCGGCCTGGACAGGGAGAGGAAGAAGTCACCTGGCCGAGGTCCTCAGGGAGCGCGCGGTGTGCGCTCGTCGCGTCCGCCGGGGCGGATGCAGCCAGCCCGGCGGCGACCAAGCCCGTGCGCCGGTCGATCGCCGCCCAGTCGCGCCGGTTGCCGGGGCGGCCACCCAGCGCTCGCCGGAAGACGCGGCCGGCCCAGCCCACTAGACCCAGCACGGGCGGGGCGTCGTCGCTGCGCGGGTCTGGAAATCGATCGCTGGTGGGAGCCAGGCCATGTTGTGGCCGGCGCTCCCCAGGACCCAGGCGCGGAAGTTCTGGAGGTTCAGCTCGGGACCGAGTGGTGCACACGTCACGGCGAGTCCGGCTTCACGCAGCCGCGCCTGGATGCGTTCGGCCACGCCCCGGGTGGAGCCGGCGGCGGTGGCATAGCCGACCAGCACGGGCAGTTTCTCGTTCATGCGGAGATCCCCGTCGCCGGGGTCAGGGGCGACGAAATCTGCGGCCCTGCGGACCGGAGGACGTTGGTCACGAGTTGCTGTACGTGGACACCCGGGATGGTGGCCCCGTCGTCACCACGGCGTCCGAGCCCGGGAAGACCACGCTCGTGCGCTCGTCGTCCAGCCAGTGGACGACGTAGGGCGGCGAGCCGTCCGGATGGGGCACCTCGAGGATCTCTCCGGCCCGGACGAGCTGGTCCAGCAGCCTGCCGCGAACGACGAGCCAGTTGCCCACCGCGGCGTGCACGGTCAACCCTCCGTGCTCGAGCTGAGCGCGACCACGGCCAGCGGGCATGAGGCCCGGTGCAGGATGGCGTGGGTGGTGGACCCCAGGGTCGCCAGCCGGTTGCGCCGGCGGTGTCCGATGACCAGCAGTTCGGCCGTGAGCGCAGCGGCCAGCAGTCCGCGGGCCGGCTTGTCCCGCAGAGTCACCTCGCGCACTTCGACGTCGGGCTGCTTGTCCCGCCAGCCGGCGAGGGCCTCGGCGAGGACGCGTTCCTCGTCGGCGCGCACGCTGCTCCAGTCCACCAGCGGACTGATCGACTGGTAGACCGCGGCCTCCAGTCGGATGTCCTGCCAGGCGTGCACGGCGATCAGGTCGGTCCCGCGGGCTGCGGCCTCGTCGAAGGCGAATGCGAGGACCTCGTCGTCACCGGACCTCCCCTCCACCCCGACGACCACGGAGCGCCGTCGGCTCACCCGCACTGACGTCTCGTCGGGCAGCACGATGACCGGGCACCCGGCGGTCGCGGCGACGGCGCTCGCCGTGGAGCCGACCATCAACCCGGCTACTCCGCCGGCACCCCGGCTCCCGAGCACGAGCAACTGCGCGGTCGTCGTGATCGCTCGCAGGCCGTCGACCGTCGTGTCCTGCACCACCCGCCACGACACCTGGTCCGCACCGAGTACGGGCGCGAGCTCCGCCGAGACCGATTCCAGGACCGACTCGGCACTGGCGAGGAGCATTGCCGGCATCCCGTCCTCCGGTGGCGGCGCGACCACCCCCAGGGACGGCCAGGGCAGGACGGTGACGAGTTCCAGGCGGGCATGGCGCAACCGGGCCTCCTCGGCCGCGAGGCGCGCGCTTCGCAGGGAGCCCTCGGATCCGTCGATGCCGGCGACAACCGGGCGGCCGTTGTGGGGATAGGTCATGACTGTCTCCTCGCGATAGGGGTGCAGGGGCACGGGCGGTCAGACCGGCGACTCGGCGGCCTGCGGGACGGGTGCGTCAGGCGGGGTGTGGACGTCGGGCAGGAGTCGGACGGCGACCACCCCGGGAACTGTCCGGACGAGGGTCCGCACGGCCTGGTCGACGCTCAGGCGCTCGGTCGTGCCGGCGTCCCCTGTCTCGCGGCAGCGTTGCACCGTGGTTACGCCCTCAGAGACCGACACGGCCCAGCAGCCGAGCTGCTGGGTGTAGCCCTCGACGAGGCGCAGGACGTCCACCGCGACGTCGTGGTCCGAGCGGACCAGGATCCGCCGCAGGTTCCGGCGACTGACGATGCCGACGGGCTGGTCACCGTCCACGACCGGCACACAGCGCAGTGCCGCGTTCAGGAACAGCCGGGCGACGTCCGCCACGTCAGCGGTCGCGGGGACGGTCCGTGCGGGGGAC
>JAOPVN010000295.1 GCA_025966175.1 Modestobacter sp.
TGCCCTCGAAGATCTGCATGACCTTGGCCTCGCGCATGTACCGCTCGACCGGGAAGTCCCGGGTGTAGCCGTAGCCGCCGAACACCTGGACGGCGTCGGTGGTCACCTTCATCGCGTTGTCGGTGGCGACCAGCTTGGCGATCGACGCCTGCTGCGAGTACGGCTGGCCGGCGTCCTTGAGCCGGGCCGCGTGCAGGTACATCGCGCGGGAGGTCTCGACGGCGGCCGCCATGTCGGCCAGCAGGAAGCCCAGCCCCTGGTGCTCGATGATCGGGACGCCGAAGGTCTCCCGCTCCTTGGCGTAGGCCACCGCGTCGTCCAGCGCGCCCTGGGCCAGACCGGTGGCGACGGCGGCGATGCCCAGCCGGCCGGCGTCCAGCCCGGCCAGGGCGATGGGCAGCCCTTCGCCCTCGGCCCCCAGCCGACGGTCGGCGTCGATCCGGACGCCCTCGAAGCGCATGGTCGCCGTGGTCGACCCGGTCAGGCCCATCTTGCGTTCGGCGGTGTCCGCGGACAGCCCGGGGCTGTCGGCCGGGACGAGAAAGCAGGAGATGCCGTGCGCGCGGTCCGCGGAGGTGCGGGCCATGACCTTGTAGAAGTCCGCCTGCCCGCCGTGCGTCGTCCAGGCCTTGTCCCCGGTCAGCAGATAGGAGTCCCCGTCGCGCACGGCCCTGGTCCGCATCGCCGCCGGATCGGAGCCCGCGTGCGGCTCGGAGAGGCAGTAGGCACCGAGCAGTTCCCCGCCGAGCATGTCCGGGAGCCAGCGCTGCTGCTGCCCGGGCGTGCCCCGCGTGGCCAGCCCGAAGCAGGAGAGCCCGTGCACGCTGACGCCGACCGCGACACTGGCCCACACGGCCGCGATCTCCTCGATGACCTGCAGATAGACCTCGTAGGGCTGGTCGCCGCCACCGTGCTCCTCGGCGTAGGGCAGGCCCAGCAGCCCGGCCCGGCCCAGCGTGCGGAACACCTCGCGGGGGAACTCCTCGGCGGCCTCCGCCGCGGCGACGCGGGGCTTCAGCTCCTCGCGGGCCAGCTTCCGGGTGAGGTCGAGCAGGTCGGCGGCCTCCTGCGTGGGGACCAGGCGAGAGACGGGCACGGCGCACCTCCGGGGTTCCGGGACGGCGACGACCCGGACTCATTGCGGTACTGCAGGACGATACTCAGTACTGATAGCGGTACTCAAGCACGCCTCGTTGTTACTGTCCGGCAGTCCCGAGGAGGGGTGATGACGTCGCTGGACACCCGCAGCACCCGCAGCCAGGCCCGCCGCGAGGAGCTTCTCGACGAGCTGGTCGCCCTGGTGCTGGAGCAGGGGTTCGCCGCCTTCACCCTGGACGAGCTGGCCCGCCGGCTGCGTTGCTCCAAGAGCACCCTCTACGGCCTGGCCGCGAGCAAGGAACAGCTGGTCGTCGCGGTGGTCAAGCGGTTCTTCCAGCGCGCGACGGCCGCCGTCGAGCAGCGGGCCGCCGACCCGGCCGACCACCGGGAGCGGATCAGCGCCTACCTGCTCGCGGTCGCCGAGCAGCTGCAGCCGGCGTCCTCCGCGTTCTTCGCCGACGTGGCCGCCTTCGCCCCGGCCCGAGAGATCTACGAGCGCAACACCCGCTCCGCCGCGGCCCGGGTGCAGCAGCTGGTCACCGCCGGCGTCGACGCCGGGACGATCCGCCCCGTGCACGCCTCGTTCGTCGGCGCGGCGGTCGCCTCGGTGATGGGGGCGATCCACCGCGGTGAGATCACCGCCGCGACCGGGCTGGACGACGCCGCCGCCTACCGGGAGCTCGCCGACCTCGTCGTCGCCGGCACCGCGCCGCACTGACCAGGGCCCCGAGGGTGCCGGTGTGGTCAGCCCCCTGCGCCTGCGCGGCACGTACGTCCCGGTCATCACCCCGTTCGACGAGCGGGGCGCGGTGGCGCTGGACGCGCTCGAGCGGCTCGTGGCCGACAGCCTGACCGCCGGAGCCGCCGGGGTGGTGGCCCTGGCGACCACCGGGGAGCCGACATCCCTGGACGAGTCGGAGCGGAACGCCGTGGTGGCGTCCTGCAGCCGGGTGTGCGCCGACCTCGGTGGCCAGTTGATCGTCGGCGCCGGCACCAACGACACCCGGACGACGATCGCCCGACACGAGGCGCTGGCCGACGTCCCCGGAGTCACCGCCTCGCTGGCCGTCACGCCGTACTACGTCCGCCCATCGGAGTCGGCGATCGTGAGCCACCTCCAGCTGGTCGCGAGCCGCTCGCCGGTGCCGGTGGTCACCTACAACATCCCGTACCGCACCGGCAGGGGGCTCGGCGCCGCCGCGCTGCTCGACCTCGCGGCGGCCGAGAACGTCGCCGGCGTCAAGCAGGCGGTGAACGGCATCGACGTCGACACACTGACGGTGCTCGCCGAGGCACCGGAAGGGTTCGCCGTCCTGGGCGGGGACGACCCGTACCTGTTCCCGCTGGCCCTGATGGGTGCGCCGGGGGCGATCGCGGCCTCGGCGAACCTCGAGACCCGGCGCTTCGTGGAGATGATCGACGACGGCCTCGCCGGCCGGGTCGACTCCGGACGCGCGCACGCCGAGGCGCTGCTGCCGTTCGCCGTCG
>JAOPVN010000220.1 GCA_025966175.1 Modestobacter sp.
GAGGCGGAGCGGGCCGCCACCCAGCCGTTGCCCGACCCGGCCGACGAGGAGCTCAACACGCTCCGGGCGCGGATCCTGGCCGACCAGCCGGTGCTGCTGGTGGCGATGACCGAACGACTGGACAACCCGCACTCGGCGGCGTTCGAGTACGGCCTGGACCTGCTCATCGACGGGCTGCGGGCCCGGCACGCCCCACCGTCGCCCTGATCGACCAGCCGGCGATCCCGATTCACAGGATCCGCGCAGGCAGGCAGCTCACACTGGCGGGGAGGCCACCCGGCCCGACGTATCTTCCCATCCTCGGTGGATGCAGGAGGCACCATGATCATCCTCGGGATCGTCCTGTTGGTGATCGGCCTGATCGTCAAGATCACCATTGTCGTGACGATCGGGATCATCATCCTCGTCATCGGCGCCATCCTCGCGCTGCTCGGCGTGGCCGGTCGCGAGATCGGCGGCCGACGGCACTGGTACTGACGGCCCAGCGCCGGACTGCGCGCGGAGCCGACGGATCGGCGCGCAGGCTCAGTGGACGGCGACCGGCGCGGCCTCCGGATCGGGGTCGGCCAGCTGCCACGGCTGGACGACGGCGAACAGGACGACGATCGCCAGCACCAGCGACGCGACGATCACCGTGCCCATGGCGACCGCGTCGTTGCCGAGCAGCCCCACCAGCGGTGAGACCGCGGCGCCGACGCCGAACTGGACCGCGCCCAGCAACGCCGCCGCGGTGCCGGCCGCCTCGCCGTGCCGGGACAGCGCCAGCGCGGGGGCGTTGGGCAGCGCCAGGCCACAGGCGAAGAGCACCGCCCACAGCGGGATCGCCACCGCGAACAGCCCGCCGGTGCCCGTGGCGGAGAGCACGAGCAGGACCGCGCCCGCGGCCGCGCCGGCCAGCGTGCCGGCGACCAGCACCTGCGCCGGGGAGAACCAGCGCAGCAGCACCGGGTTGAGCTGGGTGGCGGCGATCAGCCAGAAGGCGCCGGCGCCGAAGAGCAGCCCGAACTGCTGCTCGTCCAGGCCGAACTCCTCCTGGTAGACGAACGAGGAGCCCGAGACGTAGCTGAACAGCCCGGCCATGGTCAGCCCGGCGACCAGCACCAGCCCGACGTAGGCCCGGTCACCGAAGAGCGACCGGTAGCCGCGCAGCGTGCCGGCGACCCCGCTGGTGCTCCGCCGCTCCGGCGGCAGCGTCTCGCGCACCAGGAAGAACCCGACGGCGAGCAGCAGCAGCCCGTAGACCGCCAGGATCACGAACACCCCGCGCCAGGAGGTGAACCGCAGGACCTCCCCACCGATCGTGGGCGCCAGGACCGGCGCCGCCCCGATGACCAGGAAGAGCCGGGACAGCATGGTGGCGGCCGCCCGCCCGTCGAACAGGTCGCGCACGACGGCGATCGCGATCACCGCACCGGCTGCGGTACCGACGCCCTGCAGCACCCGGAGCGCGCCGAGGACGGCGACGTTCGGCGCGATCAGGACGAGCAGGGAGGCGAGGACGTGCAGCGCCGTTCCGGCCAGCAGCGGGCGGCGGCGGCCGAAGGTGTCCGAGAGCGGGCCGAGGATCAGCTGCCCGAGCGCCAGGCCGACCAGCGTGCCGGTGAGCGTCAGCTGCACCGCGGCAGACGTCGTCTCCAGCTCGGTGGTGATCGTCGGGAGGGCCGGCAGGTACATGTCGATGGTCAGCGGGCCCAGGGCCACGAAGGCGCCCAGGGTCAGGGCGGTGCGCGCGGTCTTCGGCCGGTCGATCCGGGGATCGGGCAGCGAGACCCCGATGGGCGACTGGCTGGTCGGCCGGGTCGCGCGGTCCTGCGTGGCGGTCATGGATCCCCCTCGAGGTGCAGTCACGCGGGGCCCACGCTGGCCGGAACCGCTGTACCTCGGCGACAAGGCCGCACAGCGACCGCACATTCCGGTCCGCGCGGTTGTTCACCTGGCCGTCACCTGGCCCCCGGTCCGACCCCGGCAGCTGCCCGGCCACAGAACTCGCTTGGTGAGGGACCACGGTTGCTGGCATGCTCTCCCGCCATGACGACGACGGGGTGGCGCCGCCGATAGGTGGCTGCCTGTTCGTCGTCCGGTCCACCTGCTCTGCGGTGGGCTGTGCCTGCACTCGGTCCACCCCCCTCCCGAGGAGACCGTCCCGTGCACCCACCTCCCACTCCCATCGAGCTCCGCCCGTTGCCCCGGGCAGCGGCCGGTGAGCTGCTGACCCTGCAGCGAGCCGCTTATGTCACCGAGGCCCAGCTCTACGACGACCCGCGTCTGCCCGCCCTGACGCAGAGCCTCGACGAGCTGGTGGCCGAGCTGGCAAGCAGCACCTGCACCGCGGCCTACGCCGGTGATCGCCTGGTCGGCGCCATGCGTGTGCACGAAATCGACGAGATGCTGCACATCGGTCGACTCACCGTCGTTCCCGACCTGCAGGGGCAGGGCATCGGGAGCCGCCTGCTGGCCGCCGCGGAGGCCGGCACCGAGCTACCCGCGGCCACCCTGTTCACCGGCCACCTCAGTGTCGCCAATCTGCGGCTGTACCAGCGACACGGTTACGCCGAGACCTCCCGCGAGGTCGTGCACGCCGGCCTCCATCTGGTCCACCTGACCAAGACACTGGCGGGGGCACCACGACGGCGGTGAACCTCGACGCGCCGTTCCGGCTCGGACAGCGCTCCGGCCCCCGCATGGCCGACCGCGGTTTCGGGCGGATCATCCACATGACCTCCCAGCAGGCCCACCGCGCGTTCGCCGACAGCCGTGCCTACGGCGGCTCCTCCGTCCACTAGCCCTTGTGGTCGTCAGACCGGGGCGTGACCTGGGGCTTCTTCGACGGGGTCACCGGGGGCGGGGAGGCAGGCAGCAGCGCACGGCCGTTCCGGGCCCGGAGCGCGCCGAGCCACAGCCCGGCGCCGTACGCCAGGTCCTCCAGCCGCCGTCCGGCCGCGAACGTGGGCAGGTCGATCTCCTGCCGGTGCGGCCACCAG
>JAOPVN010000319.1 GCA_025966175.1 Modestobacter sp.
CAAGCGGGGCGCCGCCGTCCAGGCTGCGGCGGAGCGCGGGCCACACGGTGTCCAGCACCGCCGCGGCGGCCTCGGGAGGCGGCGCGGGCACGAGGGTCAGCTGCCGGGCCACGAGGAGTCAGGCTACGGCGCGGCGCGGCGGGCCCTGCTCAGAACAGGCTGGAACCCAGCGCCAGGACGACGAACCGGATGGTGCGGCCGCCCAGACAGGCGACGACGAAGGACCGCACGTTCATCCGTGACGTCCCGGCGTAGAAGGCGATCGCGAGCAGCGGCGGGATGCCCACCGCACCGCTGACCAGCACGACCGCCACCCCCCAGTGCCCGGACAACAGGGTGATCCCGGCGCCGTTGGCCCGGCGGATCCAGTCGCCCAGCCGCCGCAGGGCCCGCCGCACCGGTCCGACGGCCGGGTCGCCCCCGGTCTCCTCGGCGCGGGCGGCAACCTCGGCAGCCTCCTTCGCCCCCCGGTCGCGGAGCCGTTTCAACCACCGCGAGCTCGACGCCGAGCGGGCCGTCTGGAACAGCACCACCTTGCCGACCGTCTGGCCGACCGCGGCGGCCACCGCGCCGGCCACCGCGACGGTGGAGGAGTGGGTGACCGCCAGACCGATCACATACGCCTCGACCGGGAGGAACGGGGTGACGGCAGAGACCGCGCCGACCAGCAGGCCGAGGGCGACGAGCCCGATCGTCGCGGCGTCAGGCACGGGCGGCGGCGCCCTCGACTGCCTGCGGGACGTGCGGTGTGTCCTTCGGGACCGTCAGCCGGAGCACCCGGACCAGTGAGTAGATCTTGATGACCAGCACGATGGAGGCGGCGACGAGTGCGATCCGCTGGTCGGGGACGAAGACCAGCAGCAGCACCAGCAGGGTGGTGTTGGTGACCTTGGCGACCACGTGCCAGTTCAGCGTGTAGGCCTGTCGGTCGATCAGGTGGAAGTAGTTGGGCGAGAGCACCGGCCAGCGCATCGGCAGCAGGGTCAGCGGCAGGTCGACGACCACGAACTGGAACAGGAAGACCGCCACCGGCCAGGGCGCGTCGACGAACATCAGCAGGACGAGGGCGCAGCTGATGCAGTTGATCCGGTCGCAGACCACGTCGAACACCGCGCCGAACCGGGTCTCCTGCCCGCGCCACCGGGCGATGTTGCCGTCGGCGGAGTCGCCCACCCAGTAGGTGAGGTAGGCGGCCAGCAGCCAGGGCCACGAGTGCTGGACGGCGGCCGTGGCCATCAGCGCCAGCGAGCCGAGCGTGCGGATCACGGTGACCACGTTCGCGGCGTTCAGCAGCTGGCGCGGGTCCTCGCAGCCGCACCCGCGCACGCCGCACCGGGCCGGCAGCCCCGGCCGGCGCGGACTGAGGTCGGCGTCGACGGGTGGGGGTGCCGTCTGGTGGGCCACGGTGCCTCCGGGGGCTCGGGGGTACGCCGCGGGGACGGCGCGGCCTGCACGTTATGGGATGCCGGTGTGCAGGCCAGGATCGTGCCCCGAGTGTCCCGTAGCAGCCCGCCTAGGCTGTCATCCGTGCTGACCGCCTCCTCCGACGCCGCCGAGACGGTGCTGGAGGCGCACGTCTGGTCGGTGCCGATGCGCACCCGGTTCCGCGGCATCGACGTCCGCGACGGCGTGCTCGTGCACGGCCCGGCCGGTTGGGGCGAGTTCTCGCCGTTCTGGGACTACGACGTGGCCGAGAGCCGCCGCTGGTGGTCGTCCGCCTACGAGTCCGCCGTCCTGGGCTGGCCCGACCCGGTGCGCGCGAGCGTGCCGGTGAACGTGACCGTGCCGGCGGTGGGCCCGGAGCGCGCGCACGAGATCGTCACCGCCTCGGGCTGCCGGACGGCGAAGGTGAAGGTCGCCGAGCCCGGGCAGACCCCGGCCGAGGACATCGCCCGGGTCGAGGCGGTCCGTGACGCGCTGGGCCCCGGCGGGGCGATCCGGGTCGACGCCAACGCCGCCTGGGACGTCGACACCGCGGTGGCCCGGCTGCGGGAGCTGGACCGGGTCGGGTTGGAGTACGCCGAGCAGCCGTGCCCGACGCTCGAGGACCTCGCCCAGCTGCGCCGCCGGATCGACGTCCGGATCGCCGCCGACGAGGTGGTGCGCCGCGCCGTCGACCCGCGCCGGGTGGCGCTGGCCGAGGCCGCCGACGTCGTCGTCCTCAAGGTGCAGCCGCTGGGCGGCGTGCGCGCCGCGCTGGAGGTGGCCGAGGCGCACGGCCTGCCGTGCGTGGTCTCCTCCGCGCTGGAGAGCTCGGTGGGGATCGCGGCCGGCGTCGCGCTCGCGGCCGCGCTGCCCGAGCTGCCCTTCGCCTGCGGGCTGGCCACCGTCGCGCTGTTCACCGCCGACGTCGCCAGCGAGCCGCTGCTCCCCGTGGACGGCGCCCTGCCGGTGGTCCGCCCGGTGCCCGACCGGCTCGCCGACACCGTGGCCGACGCCGACACCGAGCGGCGCTGGCGCGAACGGCTCGCCGCGGTGCTGGCCCGATGAACCCTGCCACCGCCTTCGCCCGGGTGCTCGTCGACGAGCTGCTGCGCGGCGGCGTCACCGACGCCGTCGTCGCCCCCGGTTCCCGGTCCGCGCCGGTCGCGCTCGCCCTGGCTGACGCCGAGGCAGCGGGCCGGCTGCGGCTGCACGTGCGGATCGACGAGCGGACCGCCGCCTTCCTGGCGCTGGGGCTGGCCAAGTCCGCCGGGCGGCCGGTGCCGGTGCTCACCACCTCGGGGACGGCGACCGCGCACCTGCACGCCGCCGTGCTGGAGGCCGACGCCAGCGGGGTGCCGCTGCTGGCGCTGACCGCCGACCGGCCGCCGGAGCTGCGGG
>JAOPVN010000334.1 GCA_025966175.1 Modestobacter sp.
TGCCGGGCGGCTGGTCGGTGACCGGGCTGGCCTGGGGCGGTGAACCGGGCGCCCGGGCGATCGTCGTCGCCTGCGCCGGTCCGGCACCGCTGGGCGGCGCCGCCGAACTCGTGCTGGTGGCCGAGGAGCCCGGTACCGGCCTGGGCTGCGGGTACGCCGGACTGCCCGGCGTCGACCCCGGCGACCTGATCAGCGGGCCCTCCACCGCCGAGATCGAGGCCGACGGGCAGCGGGCACCTCTGTGGCTGGTGCCCACCGGTGACGACCGCGCCGCCTACGTGGGGGAGGCCCACGGCGTGTGGCTGTGGCTGGTCACCTGGCCGGCGTCGGCCGCGTGGCTGCTCGCCGAGGACCTCCACCTGCTGGACCTGCGGGACCGGGTCTATCCCGACCTGCCGCTGGGCCCGCCGACCGAGCGGCTGCTGCCCGGCAGCTGAACGGGATCGATCCGGCAGTCGCCCGGCGTGGCGACTGGTGCTGCCACTGAGGCAGCTGTTACCCATGTGTTGCGGTCCCTCCGGCCGTGGTGGTGCACCCGCCGTCGACCGGTCCGCGGTTGCCGTCGCGCCCCACCTGACCACCTCGACGAAGGGAACGGTGCGACCATGTTGAAGAAGGCCCTCACGTGGCTGGCCGTCGCATTCGTGGTCTTCTACGTGATCCAGCGCCCGGAAGACGCCGCCGGCATCGTCCGCAGTGCCGGCGCCGCCCTGAGTGACGCAGCGGCGTCGCTGTCGGCCTTCATGGGCTCGCTGGTCTGAGTTCGGCCGTGTCCGGCCCACGCCCCCGGCCGCCCCGCTGGGGCAAGGACGCCGAGAAGTACCTGCTGGCCGACGAGCCGCCGGTCATCGCCACCCGCCGGCACCCGGCCGTCCTGGTCCGCCCGCTGATCCGCGGCATCCCGGCGCTCGTCGTCGGGGTGTGGCTGCTGCAGCTGGACCCCGCCAACCGGGTCAGCTCCGTCCTCGGCCTGCTGGTGGTGCTCGGCGCGCTCGTCTACCTGGGCCTGCACGTCGGTGAGTGGTGGGTGCGGCACTTCCTGGTCACCCGCCGCCGCGTGCTGCTGACCTCCGGGGTGATCATCCGCACGGTCGCCGTCATGCCGCTGCGCCGGATCACCGACCTGACCTGGAAGGAGACCTTCTGGGGGCAGGTGCTCGGCTACGGCACCTTCCGCTTCGAGTCGGCCGGGCAGCTGCAGGGCCTGGACAAGATCACTTTCGTGCCCGACGCCGACGTCCTCTACAAGACGCTCAGTCAGCTGATGTTCGGCACCGACTTCTCCACCAACCAGGTCGGTGACGACGACGACGGCATCGGGTCCCCGGACGGCAGGGACGACGGTCGCCGCGACGGCTCGCCCGCGCAGCCCCCACTGCCCTCGGGACGCCGGCACGACACCGAGCCGATCCCGCGCACCCGCCCCTGGCGCTGAGCCGACGGACCGCGCCGTCGGCTCCCTGACCCCGGTGGGGCAGGCTGGGGGTGTGCGCATCGACCTGCACACCCACTCCTCGGTGTCGGACGGGACCGACAGCCCCGCCACGCTGGTCGCCACCGCGGCCGCGGCCGGGCTGGACGTGGTCGCGCTCACCGACCACGACACGACCGCCGGCTGGACCGCCGCAGCTGAGGCCCGCCCCGCCGGGCTGACGATCGTGCCGGGCATGGAGCTGTCCTGCCGGTACTTCTCCAGCGACGGGCCGCCGATCGCCGTCCACCTGCTGGCCTACCTCTTCGACCCGCTGCACCCGGCGTTCGCCGCGGAGCGCGCCCGGCTGCGCGAGGAGCGGCTCAGCCGGGGGGAGCGGATCGTGACCGGACTGGCTGCCGACGGCTATCCGGTGGCCTGGGCGCAGATCGTCGCGCGCAGCGAGGGCGGGGTGGTCGGGCGCCCGCACATCGCCCGGGCCCTGGTCGAGGCCGGCGTCGTCGACTCCGTCGACCACGCCTTCGCCACCCTGCTGCACCACCGCAGCCCCTACTACGCGCCCAAGGCCGACACCGACGTGCTCGACGGCATCCGGCTGGTGCGCGCGGCCGGCGGGGTGCCGGTGTTCGCGCACGGCCTCGCCACCTCCCGCGGCCGGGTCGTCGGGGACGACGCGATCGCGGCGATGACCGCGGCCGGGCTGCTCGGCGTCGAGGTCGACCACCCCGACCACACCCCCGACCAGCGGGCATACCTGCGGGCGCTGGCCGACGGGCTGGGCCTCATCCGGACCGGGTCCAGCGACTACCACGGCACCAACAAGCGCACCCCGATCGCCACCTGCACCACCGAGCCCGATCAGTACGAGGCGCTGCTCGCCGCCGGTACCGGTGTACCCGTCGTCACCGACTGAGACCGTCGGCTCCCCGGGCTACGGTGGCCGACGTGCACAGGGGGACGGGGCGGTGAGCGCCCAGCTGGAGATGCCGGGCATGCCACGACGGCTGTTCCCCGCCACCCCGAGCAAGCTGGCCACCTTCGCCGACTGTCCGCGCCGCTACCGGTTCGCCTACCTGACCCGCCCCACGCCGCCCAAGGGGCCGCCGTGGGCGCACAACACCGTCGGCTCGGCGGTGCACGCGGCGCTGCGGTCATGGTGGGAGCTGGCGCTGGACAAGCGCACCCCGGCCGCGGCCCGCCAGCTGCTCTACAGCGGGTGGTCGCGCACCGGCTTCCGGGACGACGAGCAGGCCGGGCGGTGGCGGGCACGTGCCGCCGGCTGGCTCACCGACTACGTCACCGAACTCGACCCTGCCGACGAGCCGGTCGGCACCGAGCGCACCGTCGGCGCGACGACCGAGCGGCTGGCGCTGTCCGGGCGCATCGACCGGATCGACCAGCGCGGCGACGAGCTGGTGATCGTGGACTACAAGACCGGCCGGGTGCCGAGCACCGAGGACGAGGCCCGCGGGTCACCGGCGCTGGCCATCTACGTGCTCGGCGTGCGGCGCACGCTGCGCCGGGCCTGCAGCCGGGTCGAGCTGCACCACCTGCCCTCGGGCACGATCGCGGCCTTCGAGCACACCGAGAGGTCGTTGGCCAACCACGTGCGCCGGGCCGAGGACATCGCCACCGACATCGAGACGGCGACCGAGGCCGTGGCCGCCGGGGAGGATGTGGACGCCGCATTCCCGCCCGTCACCGGGCAGCAGTGCAGCTGGTGCGACTTCCGCCCGAGTTGCCCGGCCGGTCAGGCCGCCGTCCCGGCGCGGGAGACCTGGAGCTTCCTCGCCGAGGAGACGACGCCCGCCGAGTGAGTCAGGCCACCTCCGCTCGCGGGGCGGCCCCGGACCCGGCAGCCTCGGTGCATGTCGAGTACGCACCTCACCCGGGACGACGTCACCGCCGCCGTGCTCGCCGCGAAGCGGGTGAAGCAGCTGACCTTCGCTTCGCTCGCCGAGCAGCTCGGGAAGCCGAAGGTGTGGCTGACGGCGGCACTGCTCGGCCAGCACCCGTTCCAGCCGGAGGACGCCGCCCGGGTCGGACAGCTGCTGGGGCTCGACGACGAGCAGGTCGTCGTCCTCACCGAGGTGCCCACCCGCGGCTCGTTCAGCCCGACCGCGCCGCCGACCGACCCGACGATGTACCGCCTCTACGAGGTGCTCCAGGTCTACGGCCCGGCGCTGAAGCAGCTCATCCACGAGGAGTTCGGCGACGGGATCATGAGCGCGATCAACTTCAACCTGGACGTCGAGCGGCGTGAGCACCCGGGCGGGGACCGGGTGCGGATCACCCTGGACGGCAAGTTCCTGTCCTACGCCTGGGACTGACCTGCGGGTCAACCGCGGCCACCGAACCTCGGCCAGCTCGACGAGGAAGCGGTGCAGCACCTCGACGTCCCCGGGCTCGGCCGCCCGGATCACCGCCTGCGCGCCCATGCACCACTCCTCACGGTCGGGTTCGGGGACCGCGGCCCGTCCTGCCGGGCCCGGCTCAGCCGCCGGTCGCGCCGCGGACGGCGAGGGAGACGGCCAGCGACACCATCACGACGGCGATGACGGCGTCCAGCACCCGCCAGGCCGCGGGCTGGGCGAAGACCGGCCGCAGCAACCGGGCGCCGAAGCCGAGCCCGGTGAACCAGAGCGCGCTGCCCACCGCGGCACCGGCGCCGAACCACCAGCGCCGCTCGTCGTAGGTGCTGGCCAGCGACCCGAGCAGCACCACCGTGTCCAGGTACACGTGCGGGTTCAGCCAGGTCAGCGCCAGGCAGGTTGTCACCGTAACGGCCAGCCCCGCCCGGGGGCCGCCGGACTCCGGCAGCAGGGCCGTCGGGCGCAGCACCCGCCGGGCGGCCATCAGGCCGTAGACCAGCAGGAACGCCGCGCCGGCGAAGCAGACGACCCGGATCACCTCGGGCACCCGGGTGACGACCGCGCCGGCGCCGCCCACCCCCGCGGCGATCAGCACGGCGTCCGAGAGCGCGCACACCAGCACCACCGCGGCAACGTGCTCCAACCGCAGCCCGTGGCGCAGCACGAAGGCGTTCTGCGCCCCGATGGCGACGATCAGCGACAGTCCGAGGCCGAGACCCGTGGCAGCGGCGAGCAGAGCGG
>JAOPVN010000347.1 GCA_025966175.1 Modestobacter sp.
GTCGCACCGCGGACCGCGCCGTTCCGGGCCCGGTTCAGCGTCGCCATCCGCACGGCCGTGGTCGACCGCGAGTCCGGCGCCGCCGTCTACGGCAGTGGCGGTGGCATCACGTGGGACTCCGACCCCACCGCCGAGCACGCCGAGCTGCTGGCCAAGGCCGCCGTCCTGGACCTGGGCCGCGGGTCGGCCGACGTGGCCGCCGGCCCCTCGGAGGGGCAAGACTCCTCCGGCCGGTGACCGGAGGAGTCCGTCGGAGCTGCCGCCGTCACCGCCCGGGGAAGGCAGGAGCAGGCGGAGCTGCGGCCGGCGGCCCAGAAGGTGCCGGGGCCGGATCGAACGGCACCGAGCCGGGGTCGGTCGGGCCCTGGTCGAGCCGGAAGGGTGGGTAGCGGTCGGTCATCAGCGCCGCGTAGGCCACCACCCGCAGGACCCACCGGTCCATCCCCAGCACGAAGTCGTAGATCGGCTTGGGGTACCGCCCGGTGAACAGCAGCACGATCGCCGCGATCAGCACGAGCAGGCTGACCAGACCACCCGCGGCGCCCCAGCTGTCGTTCCAGCCGCCGTCGGAACCCCCGTTGCTGGTCAACCACAGCCCGCCACCGACGAACACGGACAGCACCAGGTAGTGCGGGATCGCCAGCAGCCACCACTTCACCAGCACCAGCCCCCGGGACAGCCGCTCGGGATAGGCCACGTCGAGGTGCGCCGGGTAGTCGGGCACCTCGGCCAGCGTGAACGGCGGATACCGGTCGGTGCCCAGCGCGTCGTAGCCGTAGTAGCTGACCCGCCACGACCAGCGCAGCACGCCGACGTTGAAGTCGAACAGCGGCCGCGGGTAGCGCCCGGTGAACAGGATCGCGACGAAGGCCACGACGCTGACCACGACGAACGCCAGCCACAGGAAGAACAGCACGATGTAGTGCGGGATGAGCAGCAGCCACTTGACCAGCCACGACCAGCGGGACACCGACGGCTCCGGCGCCGCATCGACGCGGACGGGGTACGGGGTCGGGTGCTCGGTCACTTCGGCCTCCAGGAGGCGTCGTGGGTCGGCGGAGCTGCGGGGTCGTGTCCTCGACGGCGGAGCGACAGCACCGGCACTGCCCGAGCCCGCGCGGAGCCCGTCGCGCGTCCATCCCTGGACGCTGTACACGATTTGTACGGCGTGCACAGACGATCTACCTTGACCGGCGTGGCGTCAAGGGACCCGGTGACCGCGAGGCAGGACCCGGCACGGCGCCGCCCCGGTCCACGGCGCGCCCTCACCGAGGACGAGATCCTGGACGCGGCGCTGAGCCTGCTCGACGCCGGCGGCGTGCAGGCCGCCTCGATCCGGGGCATCGCCGCGCAGGTCGGGGTGGCCCCGAACGCCGTCTACACGTACTTCCCCGACAAGGCGGCCGTGGTCAGGGCACTCGTCGAACGGCTGCTCGGCGAGGTCGACCACGACGTCTTCGCCGACCGCGGGCGACCGTGGCGGGAACGCGTGGAGGCGCTGGCGCTGGACCTCAGGGCGCACCTGTCGGCCCACCCGGGCGCGGTCAGCCTCATGATCGGCGGCCGCATGGGCGGCCCGCACGCCCTCGCGCTGAACGAACGGCTGCTGGAGCTGCTCGCCGACGCCGGACTGCCGCCGACCGACGCCGCCCGCGCCTCCTACCTGCTCATCGTGCACGTGTTCGGCTCGATCGCGTTGGAGGTCGCCGACCCGCACCAGGTCGGGCCGCTGCCCCCCGAGACCGAGCGGATCGCCGCCCGGCGACAGGCCTTGGCGAGCATGCCGGTGGAGCGCTTCCCCCGCAGCGCCGCCGCGGCCGCCACGATGGCCGACTTCATCTCGACCGAGCAGTACCTCTGGGGGCTGCGCCGGTTGCTGGACGGACTCGCGACCTGGGGGGATGCGGCCTCCACCAGGTAGCGGAGAGACGGATGTGGCCGGTGGGCAGCAGGCCCGGGCTCCCGGTGGCGCCTTCCGACGGTGGGGACTACAAAGGGGGGTGACTGGCCGTCGGCTCCGCACGACGGTCGGTCATCCCGGTCAAGCAACGGCCCCAGAGTTGCCGTAGCGCCGTGCTGGCCGGGCACTCTGCGAGGACCGCTCATGCTCCGAGCACACTCTCGTTCCTGGCCCATGGCGGCCCCACCGCCCGGCCGGCCCTGCTGGTCCTGGCAGCCGCAACGGCTCTGCGAGCTCCCGGCGGTCCGCCGCGAGCTGCGCAGGTCGCTGGCCCAGGACGACGTCTCCGCCTCCGCCGAGCAGGACGAGCTGCACGAACAGCTGGTGCTCGTCCTGGACGAACTGCTGTCCAACGCCTTGCGACACGGGCGCTGCCCGGTGGCCGCGGCCGTGCACCGGACCGACTCGGGCTGGATGCTGCTGGTGTCCGACAGCGCGGCCCAGGTACCGCCGCACCCCGACCCGGAACGAGATCCCGCCCGGGGCGGGCTGGGACTGGGGATGGTCGCGGACCTGACCAGTGCCCACGGCTGGTGCAGCGACGGCGGGCGCAAGCACGTCTGGGCGGTCCTGACCAGCGCCTGAGCCCTTCGGCACCGGCGTGC
>JAOPVN010000419.1 GCA_025966175.1 Modestobacter sp.
CATCGTCGTCCTGTCGTCGATGGTGCCGGGAGGGCCACGTCGACCCCCGTGTTCGCTCGCCCGGACGTCGCACCGCGCCGATCGAGATCGTGCAGCAGAAGTGTGAGAGCGCTCACACAGCCTGCTCCCCAGGTCACTGTCTGGCAAGACCCGGCGGCGAACCGCGCAGTGGACCGGGGGGTGGGAAGACATCGACCGGCCGACGGCTTAGAGTGGCTACGTAGTTGAACTCTCAATCGAGATGAGGCAGCCATGCCCGCCGTGACGGTCGAGGACACCACCACGCTGGCCCGGGTCCCGGTGCCCGCTCCCCGCACGGTCCGCCGCCGGACCCGGTCGGTGACGACCGCGCCGTCGGCCTACGAGGGCGAGGGCTTCCCGGTCCGCCGTGCCTTCGCCGGTGTCGACCTGCGCGACCTGGATCCGTTCATCCACATGGACCAGATGGGCGAGGTGGAGTACGCCCCGGGTGAGCCCAAGGGCACCTCCTGGCACCCGCACCGCGGGTTCGAGACCGTCACCTACATCATCGACGGCACCTTCGAGCACGCCGACAGCCACGGTGGCGGCGGGACCATCAGCAACGGCGACACCCAGTGGATGACCGCCGGTGGCGGGGTGCTGCACATCGAGAAGCCGCCGGAGTCGCTGGTCGTCAGCGGTGGGCTGTTCCACGGCCTGCAGCTGTGGGTCAACCTGCCCCGATCGCAGAAGTGGGTCGAGCCGCGGTACCAGGACCTGCGGGCCCAGGAGTCCGTACTGCTGGCCGGCCCCGACGGCGGGGCACTGCTCCGGGTCATCGCCGGCGATGTCGGCGGGCACCGCGGGCCCGGGTCCACCTACACCCCGATGGCGATGGTGCACGCGACCGTCTCCCCCGGCGCGACGCTGGACCTGCCCTGGCGGCCGGACTTCAACGCCCTGGTCTACGTCCTCTCCGGCAGCGGCGCGGTCGGCATCGACCAGCACCCCGTGCGCACCGGGCAGCTCGTCGTCCTCGGCCCCGGCGACACCGTGACGGTGCAGGGCACCCGGCCCGGGGACCGGCACGCGCAGTCGCGGACGCCCGACCTGGACGTCGTCGTCCTCGGTGGGCTGCCGATCCGCGAGCCGATCGCCATGTACGGGCCGTTCGTGATGAACACCGCGCAGGAGGTCCGGGACGCCTTCACCGACTTCTCCGCCGGCCGGCTGGGTAGCGTCCCCGCCCAGCGCTCTGCCACCCCCGCGCGCCCCGCCGTCGCGCACGGCGACCTGCGCGGCGAGAGCGAGTAGGAACACCGGCATGAGCAACCTCGAGCCGCGGCCCGCCGCGCACGAGCTGGGCGGGCCGGCCGCGGTGTCGGCCCGCCCGGCCCTGGACCTGTTGCCGGGCAAGGAGGTGCTGCTCGGCGAGGGCACCCGGGTCCGCCGGTTGCTGCCCACGCTCGGGCGCCGGCTGGTGGGCGCCTGGGCGTTCGTCGACCACTACGGCCCGGACGACGTCTGGAACTCCGCCGGTATGCAGGTGTTCCCGCACCCGCACACCGGGCTGCAGACGGTGTCCTGGCTGCTGGAGGGCGAGGTGCACCACCGCGACTCGCTCGGCAGCGACGTGGTCATCCGCCCGCGGGAGCTGGCGCTGATGACCGCCGGGCACGCCATCGCGCACGCCGAGCAGTCCCCCGCCCAGCACCCGCGCCTGCTGCACGGGGCCCAGCTGTGGGTGGCGCTGCCCGACGGCGTCCGCGACGCCGCCCCTGACTTCGAGCACCACACGACCCTGCCGGGGTTCGCCTCCGACGGGGTGACCGCGACGGTGCTGATGGGCTCACTCGGCGGGGCGACGTCCCCCGGGACGGCGCACACCCCGCTGGTCGGTGTCGACCTGGCGCTGGCCGCCGGAGCCGACGTGGAGCTGCCGCTGGAACCCGACTTCGAGTACGGCGTGCTGACCGCCTCGGGCAGCGCCGACGTCGAGGGCGTGCCGCTGACCCCGGGCGGGATGCTCTACCTCGGCTCGGGACGCCGCACCGTGCGGCTGCGCACCGAGGCGCCGGCCCACCTGCTCCTGCTGGGCGGTGAACCGTTCGAGGAGCGGATCGTGATGTGGTGGAACTTCGTCGGCCGCTCCGGGGAGGAGATCGCGGACTTCGCCACCGCCTGGGCCGAGGGCGACCGGTTCGACGACGTCCCCGGCTTCGACGGCTACCGGCTGCCCGCCCCGGCGCTGCCACCCCTGCCGCTCAAGCCCCGCGGCCGCGTCCGCTGACGTCCTGAGTTCACTTTCGGCGCCGAAAGCGGGGCAGAGCGGGCCGCTTTCGGCGCCGAAAGCGGTAGCCGGGGGTCAGTCGGTGGTGCGCAGGGCGTTCCACCGTGTGCGGCGCCGGGCCTGCTCGTCGGGGTCGGGCACCGGCAGCGAGGCGAGCAGCCGCTGCGTGTACGGGTGCTGCGGCGAGCCGAGCACCTCCGCCCCGGTCCCCTCCTCGACCAACTCCCCCCGGTAGAGGACGGCGATCTTGTCGGCGAGCAGGTCGACGACGGCGAGGTCGTGGCTGATGAACAGCGCCGCGAACCCCAGCTCCTTCTGCAGCTCGTCGAACAGCTCCAGCACCCGGGCCTGCACCGAGACGTCCAGCGCCGAGGTGGGCTCGTCGGCGATCAGCAGCTCGGGGTCCAGGGCCAGGCCGCGGGCGAGGCTGGCCCGCTGGCGCTGGCCCCCCGAGAGCTCGTGCGGGTATCGGTCACCGAAGTGGCGCGGCAGCTGCACGGCCTCGAGCAGCTCGTCGACCCGGGCCCGGGCGGCCCGCGCGTCCTTGGCCCGCTTGTGCACCACCAGCGGCTCGGCGACCGCCTCGGCGATGGTGAGCAGCGGGTTGAAGCTGGACGCCGGGTCCTGGAAGACGAACCCGATCCGCTCGCGGACCGGCCGGAACGCCCGCTCCTTCATGCCGTTCATCTCGGTGCCCAGCACGGTCAGCGACCCGTCGGTCACCCTCGTCAGGCCGGCGATGGCCCGGCCGATCGTCGTCTTGCCGCTGCCGCTCTCCCCCACCAGGCCGAGCACCTCGCCCGGGCGGATCGAGAAGCTGACCCCGTCGACCGCGGTGAAGTCCGGCCGGCGCAGGCGCCCCGGGTAGACGATCCGCAGGTCGCGGGCCTCGACGACCGGCGCCGCTTGCGCCCAGCCGGCCTTCCGGTGCGCGGCGCGCTCGCGGGTGTGCTCGACGCCCTGCCCCAGCCGCGGGACGGCGGCCAGCAGCTGCTGGGTGTACGGGTCCTGCGGCGCGCTGAACAGGGTGCGGACGTCGGCCTGCTCGACGATCTCGCCCTCGTACATGACCGCGACCCGGTCGGCGAGGTCGGCCACCACGCCCATGTTGTGGGTGATCAGCACGATCGCCGCGCCGAAGTCGTCCCGGCAGCGGCGCAGCAGCTCGAGGATCTCGGCCTGCACGGTGACGTCGAGCGCTGTCGTCGGCTCGTCGGCGATGATCACGCCGGGGTCGAGCACCAGCGCCTGGGCGATGACGATGCGCTGCTTCTGGCCGCCGGAGAACTGGTGCGGGTAGTGGTCGACGCGGTGCTCGGGGTCGGGGATGCCGACCCGGCGCAGCACGTCGATGGCCTTGGCGCGCGCCTCCTTGCGGCTGTACTTCCCGTGCGCATGCAGGCCTTCGGCGATCTGCCAGCCGACGGGAAAGACCGGGTTCAGCGAGGTCGAGGGCTCCTGGAACACCATCGCGGCGTCCTCGCCCCGCACCTCGCGCAGCTGCGAGCCGGACAGCGTCACGACGTCGTGCTCGCTCCTGCCGTCCTTGCTGCGCAGCACCACGGCGCCACGCACCCGGGCGGTCTCCGGGAGCAGGCCCAGGATGCTGCGGGCGGTGACGGTCTTCCCGCTGCCGCTCTCCCCCACGATCGCCAGCACCTCACCGGCCCGCACCTGGAGCGTCACTCCGGTGACGGCGTCGACCGGGCCCGCGTCGGTCGCGAAGGAGACCGCCAGGTCGGTGATGTCGACGACGGTGCTCGTCGCTCGACCCGGGGCGGTCATGCCACCACCTCGTCCGTCGCGACGACGGCGCCACCGGGCTCGACGGTGCCGGCCGGTGGCGGTACCGCACCGACCGCCCGGCGGCTGCGCAGCCGCGGGTCGGCCAGGTCGTTGAGGCTCTCCCCGACCAGGGTCAGGCCGAGCACGGTCAGCACGATCGCCACCCCCGGGAAGATCGACGTCCACCAGATGCCGCTGGTGACGTCGGACAGCGACTGCTTCAGGTCGTAGCCCCACTCCGCCGCGGAGGTGGGCTGGATGCCGAAGCCGAGGAAGCCCAGCCCGGCGAGGGTGAGGATCGCCTCGGAGGCGTTGAGGGTGAGGATCAGCGGCAGCGTCCGGGTGGCGTTGCGCAGCACGTGCCGGACCATGATCCGCCAGTTGCTGGCCCCGATCACCCGGGCGGACTCGACGAAGGCCTCGGACTTGATCCGCACTGTCTCGGCGCGGACCACCCGGAAGTACTGCGGAATGAAGACCACGGTGATCGAGATGGCCGCGGCGAAGATGCCGCCCCACAGCTTGGACTGCCCGTGGCTGATGACGATCGCCACGACGATGGCCAGCAGCAGCGACGGGAAGGCGTAGACCGCGTCGCAGACCACGACCAGGATCCGGTCCAGCCAGCCGCCGAAGTAGCCGGACACGAGCCCGAGCAGCACGCCGGCGACGATGGACAGCGCGACGGCGATCACGATGACGGCCAGCGCCGTCCGGGTGCCCCAGATGACCCGGGACAGCACGTCATAGCCGCCCACCGTGGTGCCGAGCAGGTGGTTCGACGAGGGGTGCGCCTGGGCGCCGAACGGGCCGGCGGCGTCGCGCAGCTGGCCGAACTCGTAGGGCGCCAGCAGCGGCGCGAAGATGGCTGCCAGCACGAAGACGCCGGTGAGCACCAGGCCGGCGACGAGCATGCCGCGCTGCAG
>JAOPVN010000437.1 GCA_025966175.1 Modestobacter sp.
TGCGGGTGCCGGCGAAGTACTCACCGAGCTGGGTGGCCGCCTCGTCGAGGATCGTGTCGTCGCGCGAGCCGAGGGCCGCGGGGCCGGGACGACCACGGTGGTGGGCGAAGTACACCCCGGCCAACGCGTCTGCCTCGGCCACCAGAGTGAGCTCGCCCAGCGGGGACTCGATCACCCGGTGAAGGCGAGTGCCGTTCATCGACGGGATGGCCGGACCGGTGGTGGTCAGTGTGTTCATGTGTTGTGAACGCGGCGCAGCCGTCTTCCGTGAGGTCCGGCAGCGCATCTCACCGGGGCCGGGTCCCGTTCGACATGGCGCACGAGCGCTCGCAACTGCGCGGACAACGCTCACCAGCCCGGAGCCCATGACGGCGGCGACGACGTCTCGTCTCTGGTGTCACAAGCGGGACATCCGGCGACCGACCGTGGCGACTGGATGATCGCCGACGCGGCTGGGCTGTCGTGCGTCGGCACGGGGATCAACACCCACGTGCAATCGCGTCGACTGAGGGCCGCGCGGGCTGATCGACCGGCGTGGTCTGGGCGAGCCCAGCGGCAGGCGGGCTCGCCGGCCCGGCAGGGCTTGATCAACGACCTAGGCTGGGCGACGCACGTCACAGTCAGCGCGGCCCGAGGAACGGTGCGTGTGTCGAGTGGACCAGGACATGGGGACGGCTGCGAGCGCGCCGTCATGAGCGGCGAGCTGTTCAGCGAGGAGCGGTCGGCCGAGGTCGTCGCGGCGAGCTTCGCGGGGACGCCGAATCCCCGGCTCACGCAGGTGATGACGTCGCTCGTGCAGCACCTGCACGCCTTCGTCAAGGACGTCGAGCTGACCGAGGAGGAGTGGGGCGTCGCCATCGACTTCCTCACCCGCACCGGGCAGATGAGCAACGAGGTGCGGCAGGAGTTCATCCTGCTGTCCGACGTCCTCGGCGTCTCGATGCTGGTCGAGACGATCAACCACCGGACCGGCGGCCAGTCGACCGAGTCGACGGTGCTCGGCCCCTTCCACATGGTCGAGTCCCCGCCACGGGCGCTCGGCGACGACATCGCGCTCGACGGCAAGGGCGACCGGTGCCTGGTCAGCGGTCAGGTGACCGGCCCGGACGGCGAGCCGCTGGCCGGTGCGTCGGTGGACGTCTGGCAGGCCAACGAGGACGGCTTCTACGACGTCCAGCAGCCGGGTGTGCAGCCGGAGAGCAACCTGCGCGGGCTGTTCACCACCGACGACGAGGGTCGGTTCTGGTTCCGCTCGATCGTGCCGAAGTACTACCCGATCCCCGACGACGGTCCGGTCGGGGAGCTGCTGGCGGCCACCGCGCGGCACCCCAACCGCCCGGCGCACCTGCACTTCATCGTCACCGCCCCGGGGTACCGGCCGGTCACCACGCACGTCTTCGTCGAGGACAGCCCCTACTTGGACTCCGACGCCGTCTTCGGGGTGAAGGACAGCCTGGTCCGGGCGGTGCCCGAGGTCGACGACCCGGCGCGGGCGGCGGAGGTCGGCCTGCCGAACCCGTTCCGGACGCTCACCTTCGACCTGACCCTGCTGCGGGGAGGACAGACGGCGTCATGACCAGGTCGTTCACCTACCAGGCGCTGCCGATGCGGGTGGTCTTCGGCGCGGGCGCGCTCGCGAAGCTGCCCGACGAGGTGGCTGCCCTCGGGCTCGGCCGGGTCCTGGTGCTGTGTTCGCCCGAACAGGAGGAGACCGGTCAGCGGGTCGCCGCCGCACTGGGGGAGCGGTCCGCCGGCGTGCTCGCCGAGGCGCGGATGCACGTGCCGATCGAGGTGGCCCGGCGGGCCCGCGAGCTGGCCGCCGAGCTCGGCGCCGACGGCTGCGTGGCGGTGGGCGGCGGATCCGCGGTGGGCCTGGGCAAGGCGATCGCCCTGGAGCACGGGCTGCCGGTCATCGCCGTCCCCACCACGTACGCCGGCTCGGAGATGACCCCGGTCTGGGGGCTGACCGAGGGCGGGCAGAAGCGCACCGGCCGGGACGTCCGCGTCCTGCCCCGGAGCGTGCTCTACGACCCCGAGCTCACCGTGACCCTGCCGCCGGGGCTGTCGGCCACCAGCGGGATGAACGCCATCGCACACGCCGTCGAGGGCCTCTACGCCCCCGACGCGACGCCGATCGTCTCGCTCATGGCCGAGGAGGGCACCCGGGCGCTGGCCGCCGCGCTGCCCCGGGTGGTCACCGACGGCAGCGACCTCGAGGCGCGGGCGGAGGCACAGTACGGCGCCTGGCTGTGCGGCGCGGTGCTCGCCGCCACGACCATGTCGCTGCACCACAAGCTCTGCCACACCCTCGGTGGCACGCTGGACCTGCCGCACGCGCAGACGCACACCGTCGTCCTGCCGCACGCGCTGGGCTTCAACCAGCCGGCCGCACCGCAGGCCGTCGCTGCGCTGTCCCGCGCGCTGGGCGGGGTGGCCGACCCGGCACGGGAGCTGTGGGAACTCGCCGGCCGGTGGGGTGCTCCGCGGTCGCTGGCCGAGCTGGGCATGGCCGAGGCGGACATCCCGCGCATCGCCGAGCTCGCCGTCGCCAGTCCCTACGCCAATCCGCGGCCGGTGAGCCGTGAGGCGGTCGAGTCGTTGCTGCGGGCCGCCTGGGCGGGGGAGCCGCCGAGCCCGCTCCGGAACTGAGCGGTCAGCGCAGCGTGTCGCCGGCGACGTCGTCGACGATCGCCCGGAACGTGCTGGTGTCGACCTCGTTGTCGACGGTCACCCGGACGATGTCGGTGACCTGCTGCCGGGACGTCGTCCGGGCAGCACTCACCCGGGAGGCGGCGATGAGCTTCAGCTGGTGCAGTCGGGCCGCCGAGCCAGGGACCGGGGGAAGTCGGTTCTCACGCATGGACGAACGGTAGGCAGATCGTCCAGGGATGTCGGGCACGTCGGACACCGTGTCGCGCCAGCACCGCCCCGTGGGTCACACGAGTGGTCAGTCGTCGCTGTCCAGGTGCAGGGAGAGCGTCCCCGTCCCGTCCCCGTTCTCCACCAGGACGCCGTCACCGGCGGCCGCCCGGTAGCGCCCCGACCCTCCGGTGACGGCCAGCACCTTGCGTGGCTGTGGAGCGTTCTCCAGGGCGAACGCGATCGTCCCGCCGTCGTCCAGGGTGATCACCGCGGTGCAGGAGGACAGACCGTCGGCGTCCACCTGGACGCAGCTGCCCACCTCGTGCCCGGCCTCGGTGCCGTCGACCAGCAGGACGTCGTGGAACACGGTGAGGTCCGCCGCGGACGGGCCCGGCTCCCCCAGGTCGGTGTAGTTGAACGGGCTCAACTGGACGTCGAACGCCAAGACGGTGTCGTGCTCATCGTGGGGGTGGCCGCCCGAACTGGTCGGACTGGCACTGGCCAGCGACCCCTGGAGCAGGACCACGGGGGCGGCCAGGGCCATCCCCACTGTCGGGACGCACCCGCGCTTGGTCATTCGTCGACTCCTTCGGCGGGGTCCCCCGCACAGCGGGCCCACAGGCAACCTGGCCCCGCCGGAGCAGCCGGTCAAGCTTCCCTCGCCGTCCGCGCGATCCAGCTACGGACGGGCCGCCGGGCCTGGACAGCGGGTGAGCGCCGAGTGACGGACGGGCGGGCACGACGACGGCGTCCGGGACCGTCGACTCGCTGCTGACCGACGGCGGCGTGCTGAAGAGCAGCACCGTGATCACGTACGTGCCGGAGCGCCCGGTGCCGGGGCTGCGCCCCGGCGACCGCATCCAGCCCACGGTCGAGCAGGTCCAGCGCCTCGCCGCGGCCTCCTTCGCCGAGCTGGAGTCCCGGTTCGTGGAGGAACCGGCCGCCTGGACCGCAGGCCGACCCGGCCGGATCGGTTGTGCGACACGGATTCAGGCGTGCCGATGGCAGCCGCAGGGCATACAGCGCCCGTGACCTCACCAAGCACCCGCAGGCCCCAGCCCCCGGTGCCCACGCGGACCATCCTCGCCACCATCGGCCTGCTGCTGGCCACCGCCCTGCTGCTCTACATCGTCATGCAGACGCGGCAGGTCCTCACCTGGTGCGTGGTCGGCGCCTTCTTCGCGGTCGCCCTCGCCCCCGTGGTCGGATGGGTGCAGCGGAAGGTGTTCCGCGGCAAACGGCGGTCGCTGGCGACCCTGGTCGTCTTCGTGGTGGCGTTCATCCTGCTGGGGGCCCTCATCACGGCTTTCGTCGTACCGCTGGCGCAGGAGGGCACGAAGGTCGCCGGCCAGCTGCCCGGGCTGATCGCCGACGCCCGCGCCGGACGCGGCCCGATCGGTGACCTCCTCCAGCGGACCCACGCGCTCCAGTGGGTACAGGACAACCAGGACCGGATCAGTTCCTTCGCCAAGGGGCTCACCACCCCCGCCGCCGGCGTGCTCGGCGGCATCGCCAGCGGCGTCACCGGCACGGTCACCGTGATCGTGCTGGCCTACCTGATGGTCCTGGAGGGGCCCAAGGTCGTCGACGGCACCATCAACCTCTTCACCCCGGCCACCGGGTCGCGGATCCGCCGGGTGGCGGGCGACTGCGCGCGGTCGGTCACCGGCTATCTGTCGGGCAACCTGCTGATCAGCTTCATCTGCGCCGTGCTCACCTACGCCGTCCTGAAGATCTCCGGCGTCCCGTTCGCGGGTCTGATCGCGCTGTTCGTCGGCATCGCCGATCTGATCCCGCTGGTCGGCGCGACGATCGGCGGGATCGTCGCGGTGCTCGCCGGCTTCCTCCACTCGGTGCCCGCGGGGATCGCCGTCCTGGTGTTCTTCGTGGTCTACCAGCAGCTGGAGAACCACCTGCTGCAGCCGCTGGTGTTCGCCCGCACGGTCAAGGTCAACCCGCTGACGGTCATCATCGCGATCCTGATCGGCGTCGAGCTCGTCGGCATCCTCGGCGCGCTGCTGGCCATCCCGGTCGCCAGCATCATCCAGGTCGTCCTCCGCGACATCTGGGACCACCGCCGGGGTCAGCTCAAGGACGAGCCCACGGTCGGGGAGGACCCGCGTCTCGCGCACACCCTGCACGAACCCGGGGACGGCGCGCCGGCCGGTGACCTCACGTCGTCGGTCACGGGCGCGTCGGCGACCGGTGCGCCCACGCGCGGCTGAGTCGCTCTCACGGCGCCCGCTTCAGGCCGGGACCCCGGCCGGACGGCGGGCGCCGTGCCGGGCCAGCCAGAGCCGGAGTTCGGCGGTCAGCTCAGCTCGGCGGCCACCAGCGGCACGAGCGTGAGGTGCGGCTTGTTCTGCGCCAGGACGCCGAGGGACCACTTGTCGGTGAACAGCGCCAGCAGTTCCCCGTTGGAACGCTGCATGACCTCCGCGCCGCGCGCCTGGCCCAGCTCGGGGGCCGAGGCCTCGTCGGTGACCCGGGCCAGGTGGTACGGCAGCGGCTCGAGGGTGATCTTGGCTCCGAACTCGTGCTCCATCCGGTGCGTGGCCACCTCGAACTGCATGGGGCCGACGACAGCGAACACCGGGGCACCGTCGCCCCGGCGGTCGGAGGTCAGCACCTGCACCACCCCCTCGCCGGCGAGGGTCTCCACGCCCTTGCGGAACTGCTTGTACTTGCTGGTGTCGGCGACCCGGGCGACGGCGAAGTGCTCGGGG
>JAOPVN010000444.1 GCA_025966175.1 Modestobacter sp.
TGCGGGTGCCCGGCAGCCGCATGACGCGGGCCGCGGCCAGCCCCGGCCCGCTGCCGATGACGGCGTCGACACCGGCGCTCCGCAGCGCCCGGCGCATCCCCCGCAGGCCCAGCCCCTTGTCGGCCACGACGATCACCGCGCCGGCCCGCCACACGGCGTACACGGCGGCGGTCAGGTCGGCCGAGGGCTCGACCAGCAGCGCGACGCGGTGCCCGGGGCGGACGCCGGCCGCGGCCAGCCCGGCGGCCAGGGCCTCGACCCGGCGGTGCAGCTGCGCCCAGGTCACCGTGCCGCCGCCGACCTCGACGACGGCGGGGGAGTCGTCGTCGGCCCGCTCGGTCAGCGCCGACCAGGGGTGCCCGGGCAGCGGACCGGACGCGGGCGGGTGGGGGCGGTCGGCGTCCCTGCCGGTTTCGAGGTCGGAGACCCACTGCGCGACGGCGGCCGCGTACTGCGGGGCGTCCTCGGGCAGCAGGTGCGAGGCGCCCTCGTAGCGGTGCAGCTGGGCCTGCGGTAGCCGCTCCCGCAGGTCGGCCAGGTACTTCTCGCCGAACACCGGGTCGCGCGGGCCCCACAGCAGCAGCGCCGGCACGTCGAGCTCGCGGATCCCCTCGGCGATCGCCACCTGGGGAGCCCGGGAGGGGTGGCCGGGGGAGAACGGGTTGTCGGCGACGAAGTCGCCTACCGAGCGCCGTCGCGCGTGCGAGCCGTACGGGACGGCGAAGGCGGTCCGGACGTCGGCGGGCAGCGGGGGCCAGGACAGCGCGGTGGTCGCCCGGACGAAGACCGGGGTGCCGACGGTGACCGTGGCGCGCACGCCGGGAGCGTGGGCCAGCCGGATCAGGGCCGGTCCTAGGTCGCCCGCGGGCATGAAGACCGCGGTGTTGCCCAGCACGACGCCGCGCAGCTGGTCGCGGTGCGCCAGCGCCCAGCCCAGCGAGATGACGCCGCCCCAGTCGTGGCCGACGGTGATCACCGGGCCGGTGATCCCGAGCGCCGCGGTCAGGTCACCGAGGTCGGCGACCCGCTGGGCCAGCGGCCGGGGGCCGGAGAGCCGTTCGGAGAAGCCCATGCCGAGCTGGTCGGGGGCGACCACCCGCCACCCGGGCGGCGCCGCGGCCACCAGCCGGCGCCAGAGGTAGGACCAGGTCGGGTTGCCGTGGACGCACAGCAGCGTGCCCACCGGGTCGGTCACGCCGTTGTCCAGCACGTGCCATTCGTGCTTGGTGCCGGTGGCGTCGGCCACGGAGAGCTGGCGGGACCAGGCCGGGTCCAGCCCGGGCAGGCCGGCTGGGAGGGAGGTGGGCGCCCTCACCAGGCGATCTCGAGGCAGGAGGCGTTCAGTCCCGAGCCGATGCCCATGAGCAGCACCCGGTCGCCGTCGTCCAGGGAGTCCTGCTGGCCGGCCAGGGTGAACGGCACCGACGCCGGCCCCAGGTTGCCGCGGGTCGGGAAGGTCTTGGGCACCAGCGTCTCGTCGATGGAGAAGCGGTCGCACATCGCCTGGGTGTGCACCTTGGAGACCTGGTGCATGACGTAGCGGCTCATGCCCTGCGCCCAGTCGAACTCCTCGCCGGCCTCGGTCCACATGTCCAGCGACAGTTCGAGCCCGGCGTCCAGCAGGCCCTTGAGATCGGTGCGCATCATGTCGTTGTCCCCGACGCACAGGTCGTGGTGCTCGGTGGCCGCGCGGCTGACCGAGCCGACCATCCGGTGGCCCTCGGGGTGCTCGTCGGTGCGGCCGAGCACCATGGCCGCGGCGCCCGCGCCCAGGGTCAGCGTCGCGAACTCCGACAGCACGTCCCGGCTGACGGTGCCGGGCCCGTTGAGCCGGTCCATGGTGCGTTCCTGCGCGATCTGCGGGTCCTCGCCGTTGACGATCAGCGCGTGGTCGACCAGGCCGGAATCGATCATCGCGGCGGCCAGCTCCATACCGTTCATGAAGCCCAGGCAGGCGTTGGTCACGTCGAAGTTCTGCGCCGAGCGGGGCAGGCCCAGCGCGGAGTGGACGGCGACCGCGGTGGAGGGCTCCAGGTACTTGCGGCTCACCGAGGTGTTGATCATCAGGCCGATGCCGGACGGGTCGACGCCGCTCTCGCTGATCGCCTTCGCACCGGCCGTCGCCGCGCCGTCGACGAAGGTGACCCCGTCGGCCCACCAGCGGCGCTCACGGATGCCGCACAGCCGCTCGAGCAGGCCGGGGCGCAGACCCACCCGCTGGTAGGTGTCCAGCAGCCGCTCGTCGATCGCGTCGGAGGTGATGACCTGGGAGGCGTCGGCCGTCTGGACGGTCAGGATGCTGGTGTTGCGGAAGCGGTGCGTGGCATTGCCACTCATGGGCGGGTCCAGTCGTCGGGAGGGCCGACTCTTCCACGTGTGCCGCCCTGTTCTCTGGCGCACTACCCGACCCGGACACCGGTATGCCGCCCGCCGTCCACCTGGGTGTCGGCTGTGTCACTGGCGGCGGAGCTCGGCTCAGCGGTGGGGCCGCTGCACGTCGAGGTCCTCGTCGACTGGATGAACGCGTACTCGTCGTCATCCGGCTTCCCGGCGGTGCGGCCGGCCGACGCCGGGAAGGGCGGGCAGCACCGCGTGGCCGGTGAGCTCGGCCTGCGGGAGCCCGGGGCCAGGGGGCACGTCCGGGTGGGGCCCGCCGGCGAGGGCGGGGACGGCGAGGCCGCCGGGACGGAGCCCGGTCAGCGCGGACGGCGCCGGCGAGGAGGACGGCACGGGAAGGAGGCACGGAGGGACGTCCTGGAGGGTGCACAGCGGATGCCCAGCACCGTTGCGGGGCGGAGGGGACGGCGGACGACTGCGTGCACGCTCGGCGACCGCCCGGTGAACCGCGCCGGCACACAGCGCGGTCACTCGTCCGGGTGAAGCGCGCGGGAAGGGCGATGCCCCCGGTTGGGAGCCGCCCACCGGGGCATGGTCAGCGCGCAGCTCGCTGAGCAGTGGCGGGGCAGGACCGGGAGCTGCGCGGGCACGGATCTGCGCGACCCCACCCGCGGAGGAGCACGAGCATGAGCCAGATCCAGCGCGACCTGGAGGAGGCCCGCGACGTCGTCGCCTTCCTGGTCGCCCAGCACGAGCAGCTGACGGTGCTGCTCAACGGCGTCCTGGCGCACAGCGGTCTCGAGCGGCAGCGGCACTTCGACCTGGCGCGCGAGATGCTCGCCCGGCACGAGACCGGTGAGGAGATGATCGTCCGTCCGCTCACCCGGGACGCCCCGGACGGCGACGCGGTGGCCGCCGCGCGGATGGCCGAGGAGAACGCGGCCAAGGAGATGCTGGCCGTGCTGGAGGACCTGGACGTCGACAGCGACGAGTTCGGCCGGCTGTTCACCACGTTCCGGCAGTCGGTGCTCGAGCACGCGCAGGCCGAGGAGCGGGACGAGTTCCCGCTGCTGCGGCTGCACGCCGACCCCGATGCCCTGCTGAAGGCCCGCCGGCGGGTCGAGCGGGCCGAGCAGCTGGCCCCGACCCGTCCGCACCCCAGCCTGCGGACGACGACGGTCAACTACGTGGCGGGTCCGTTCGCCGCGATGGTCGACCGGGCGCGGGACTTCCTGCGGGGCACCTGACCGACCCGGGGTCAGAAGGTGACGGGCAGCTCGTCGATGCCGTAGACGAAGGAGAGCTTGCGGAAGCTCAGCTCCTCCGGGCGGACGGCGAGGGCGAGGTCGGGGAACCGGCGCAGCAGCGCCGGCAGCACGATCCGCAGCTCCATCCGGGCCAGCTCGGCGCCGATGCAGCGGTGGATGCCGTGTCCGAACGCGAGGTGCCCGCTGGTCGGCACCCGGGCCGGGTCGAAGGTCTCCGGGTCCGCGCCTGCCGTGGCGGGATCGCGGTTGGCCCCGCTCAGCGAGGCGATCACGACGTCCCCGGCGCGCAGCGGGTGCCCGTCGATCTCCATGTCGTGCTTGGCGAACCGGGGGAAGGCCACCTGCACCACCGACAGGTAGCGCAGCAGCTCCTCGACCACGCGGTCGACGTCCTTGCGGTCCCCGTCGCGGACCAGCGCCGCGTGCGCCGGGTCGCGCAGCAGCACCATCGTCGACAGCGAGATCATCCCGGCCGTCGTCTCGTAGCCGCCGGTGAAGACCCCGTCGGCCAGCCCGGCCAGGTCGACGTCGGAGATCAGGTCGCCCTCGTCCCGGATGATCTGGCCGATCAGCCCCGGGCCGGGCTCCTTGCGCTGGCGGGCCACCGCGTCGAAGAGGAACTCGCGCTGCGCCGAGACCGCGCCGAACGCCCCGGCGGCTCCGCCGGTCGCGTCGAAGCGCTGGACGCCGAGCCGGGCGAACGCGTCGCGGTCCAGCAGGTCCAGCCCCAGCAGCTCGCAGATGGTCTGGAACGGCACCGGGAAGGAGACCAGCCGGGCCAGGTCCGCGGGCGACCCGGCGGCGGCCAGGTCGTCGAGCTGGCGCGCCACGATCCCCTCGATCGTCGGCTCCAGCCGGGCCAGCCGGCGCATCGTGAACTCCGGGGTCACGATCTTGCGCAGCCGGGTGTGCAGCGGCGGATCGGTGAACCCCAGTCCGCCGACGTCGTCGGCGGTCGCCGGGCCGGTGCCGGGCAGCAGGTGCCGGATGTCGTTGCTGTAGCTGTCCCGGTCGGCGAGCACCGCCCGGACCTGCTCGTGCCCGGTGACCAGGTGCACGCGGAAGTCGAACGGCAGCTTCAGCCGGTGCACCGGGTCGGTGGCGCGCAGCTGGGCCAGCCGGGGCACCGGGTCGGTGCCGACCCGCTGCAGCGGCACCTTCGCGCGCTCGGGGATGAAGGTCAGGCTCGAGAGGTCGATGCCCTTCTTCTGGACGCGCCGGGCGAGCAGGCGGCCGGTCCAGGCGCGGGCACGAGCTCTCACCAGGTGCCCCGACGACCGGTGACGGGCCTGGTGGCCCCGGCCGTGGGGGCGGATCCGGTGCGGGGTGCGGTGTTCGTGACCCCTCCCGGTGTGTGATGGACGATGTCGTCTTCGTACTCCACCACCCGGAGCGTGATCAAGGCCGCCACGCCTCCCCCGCCGCCCGGCCGCCTCCTGCGCCCCACTCGTGCCATCCGGCCACGCCGTCGCCGGGCCCGCGCCGGCCCGGTTCGCGGCCCACCGTCCGGGCTACCGGAGGACGGTGACCCGGGCTGCGCGGCTGGAGTTCGACGGCTGGATCCTCGGGCTCGGCACGGCGTCGGGGACGCGGGTGGTCGTCGGGCACTGGCCGCGCTCGCCGCTCGGGCCGGTCTCCGACGTGATGGTGCAGCGGCCCGACGGGCGCCGGGTGCTGCTGGCGCCGAGCCCGGAGGTGGCCGGCTTCGTCGGCTCGACCTACTCCTTCGACGAGGTGCAGCTGGTCGAGGTCGCCATCGGACGGCCGGACGGGACCAGCTGGACGGTGGACGCCGGTCCGCTTCGGCTGCGGGTGCGCACCGGGCCGCGGCCGGTGCTGGGCCGGCTGCTGCACGCTGTCCCGTCCCGGCTCGCGCGCACCCCGGCGTGGGCGGGCCTGCTCGACGTCCCGGCGCGGCTGACGACGGGGCTGCGCACGAAGGGGTCGGCCGGCAACGGGCGAACGGAGTGGTACGGCGTGCAGGACCTGCACGCCGTGGCCGAGGTCGACGCCAGCTGGGACGGCGAGCCGCTGGGCGCCCTCGCGCCGGTACGACCCGCAGTGACCTTCGGCTTCGGCTCGGTACCGCGCCGGCCCGGCGTGGTGCGGGTGACGACGACGGTCGCCCTGCCGGACCGGTAGATCTGGCTATGTCCGCGACCTGGGTTTCTCCGTGGACAGCGGCGGGCAAGCCGCCCGAGCCGGGCAGCCACGGCGCGGCGCCCCTCAGCTCCGGGGGCACGGACCCACACGACGCTCGTGGTGACGACGGCGTTCCCTGCCCAGGAGGCACCATGCGCGCGATGGTCTATCGAGGCCCCTACAAGATGCGGGTCGAGGAGAAGCACAAGCCCACGATCGAGCACCCCAACGACGCGATCGTGCGGGTGACGCTGGCCGCCATCTGCGGCTCCGACCTGCACCTCTACCACGGGCTGATGCCCGACACCCGGATCGGGCACACGTTCGGCCACGAGTTCATCGGGGTGGTCGACGAGGTGGGCTCCTCGGTGCAGAACCTCAAGCCCGGCGACCGGGTCATGGTGCCGTTCAACATCTTCTGCGGCTCCTGCTGGTACTGCGCCCGGGGGCTGTACTCCAACTGTCACAACGTGAACCCGAACGCCACCGCCGTGGGCGGCATCTACGGCTACTCGCACACCACCGGTGGCTACGACGGCGGGCAGGCGGAGTTCGTCCGGGTGCCCTTCGCCGACGTCGGCCCGGTGCTGATCCCGGACTGGATGCACGACGAGGACGCCGTCCTGCTCACCGACGCCACCCCGACCGGCTACTTCGGCGCGCAGTGCGGCGACATCGTCCAGGGCGACACGGTCGTCGTGTTCGGGGCAGGGCCGGTGGGCCTGGTCGCCGCCCAGTCGTCGTGGCTGATGGGCGCCGGCCGGGTGATCGTCGTGGACCACCTGGAGTACCGGCTGGAGAAGGCGCGCAGCTTCGCCCACGCCGAGACGCTGAACTTCACCGACTACGGGGACATCGTGCTGGAGCTCAAGCGCCAGACCGACTGGCTCGGCGCCGACGTCGCCATCGACGCGGTGGGCGCCGAGGCCGACGGCAACCTGCTGCAGCACGTCACCACGGCGAAGTTCAAGCTGCAGGGCGGCTCACCGGTCGCGCTGAACTGGGCGATCGACTCGGTCCGCAAGGGCGCCACCGTCTCGGTGATGGGCGCCTACGGGCCGATCTTCAGCGCGGTGAAGTTCGGTGATGCCATGAACAAGGGCCTCACCCTGCGGATGAACCAGTGCCCGGTGAAACGGCAGTGGCCCCGGTTGTTCGAGCACGTGCGCAACGGCCACCTCACGCCGCGCGAGATCGTCACCCACCGGTTCCCGCTGGAGCACATCGCCGAGGGGTACCACGTCTTCTCGGCCAAGCTGGACGGCTGCATCAAGCCGCTCGTCGTCCCGACCGCCGCGTGAGGGAGACCAGACCATGACCAGCACCTCCTCCGACCTGCCCATCGCCTACGTGCCGGGCCGCACCCGGCCGACCCAGACGCCCGAGCAACTGCGGGCCCGGATCCCCGGTTGGGGTGTCGACCTCGACCCTGCTGACCGCCCCTCGGTGCCCAAACTGCAGTTCCAGGAGGACCTCTCCGGGGCGCACTGGGAGTTCCCCGACCGGCAGCCGGAGAAGTGGCCCCGGGAGCGCTCGGTCGAGCACGCCTTCCTCACCCCGGTGTTCGGCACCGCGCAGCCGCCCAAGGGCCTGTCCGGGGCAATCCGCAAGTACGCCTACAGGTACAGCGAGGGCCGGGCGGCGCACTGGCTGCTGCTGATGTTCGCCGACCGGGTCGACGCCGGGGAGCACCACCTGAGCTCGTTGCTCACCCTGCGCCCGGACAACCCGATCACCGAGACCGGCGTGCTGAGCGAGTTCACCCACCACGGGCTCCGCTCGCGCGTCGGCGTCAAGCGGACCGACCTCGTGCACCAGTCGCTGGACCCGGTGATCGTGGCCGGACCGTGGCTGATCGGGGGCTGGCTCGCCTTCCGCGGCGTCCGTCGGGCGGTCCGCGCCCTGCGCGGCTGAGGAACCCCGACCGCAGGCCCGGCCCGGTCGACGCGCAGCTCGTCACACGGACCGGGCGGGATCGCGGTGGACGGCGACGGAGGCGGAGGGCGCGATGACCGGGCTCCGGCGCTCGCGGGAGGCGTCGATCCCCGTCGTCCCCAAGGTCCTGCAGCGGCCGGCCTCCGACTCGGCGGGCTGGCCGCGGCAGGAGCCGCCATGGCTGCGCCGGGCGGTGTTCCTCGTCCTCGCCGTCGTCGCCGGCTACCAGCTCGCGCTGTGGCTGTTCAGCCACCTGCGGGGCTTCCTCGGCCTGCTGTTCCTGGCCTGGCTGTTCGCGGTGAGCATCGAGCCGGTCGTCGACGCCCTGGCCAGCCGCGGCCTGCGCCGCGGCGTGGCCACCGGTGTCGTCATGTTCGGTCTGGTCGTCGCCGCGGTCGGCTTCGTGGCGGTGTTCGGCGCGCTGCTGGTCGACCAGCTCGCGCAGCTGGTGGGCACGCTGCCCGCCGCCGTCTCCGACGTCGTCCTGTGGATCAACCGGACGTTCGACACGACGTTCGAGCCCTCCGACATCGTGGCGTCGCTGCAGCTGACGCCCGCGCGGGTCCAGCAACTCGTCCAGGACCTCGCCCCGGGCGTGGTCGGCATCCTGTCCTCCCTGGTCGGGCTGGTGTTCGAGGCGCTGACGTTCCTGCTCTTCGCGTACTACATGTCGGCCCAGGGGCCGGCCCTGCGGGCCACCGTCTCCACCTGATTCCCCCCGCGGCAGCAGCGCGTCATCGCCACGGTGTGGGAGATCGCGGTGGAGAAGACCGGCGGGTACGTGGTCTCCCGGCTGGTGCTGGCCGCGCTCAACGCCTTCTTCACCGGGATCTTCCTGTGGGCGATCGGCGTGCCGTTCTGGTTGCCGCTGGCGATCTGGACCGGGATCGTGTCGCAGTTCATCCCGGCCGTCGGTACGTACCTGGCCATCGCACTACCGGCGCTGATCGCGCTGTCGGACCAGCCGATCGACGCCGTGTGGGTGGTGGTCTTCGGCACCGTCTACCAGCAGGTGGAGAACTACCTGATCGGCCCGCGGATCACCGCACGGACGGTCGCGGTCCATCCCGCCGTGGCGGTCGGCGGGGTCATCGCCGGCGCCGCGTTGTTCGGGCCGATGGGAGCGCTGGTCGCGATCCCCGTGGTCGCCGCCGTCCAGGCGGTCATCGAGACCTACGGTCACGGCTACGACCTGGTGGAGGAGGACCCCGCGCCCGCGACCGACTCCGGGCCCCACGACGCTGCCTCGTCCGGCTGACCTCGGGCCGGCGGCGCCGACGGTCGGCGTGGCCAGGCGCTCGGGCCGCCCCGGGCCGGGTTCCCGGGGTGGAGGCTGACCGGATGGACATCACCACCGTCAACGACCGGCACCTGTACTCCGCCACGGTGCGCCTGCGGGACCCGGAGCACCCGGCGGGGCACATCGAGCTCCGCGGGTGCGTGGTGCGCTTCGGGCCGCCGGGCTGGCTGACCGTCGCCGAGGGTCCCGGGGAGGGACAGGCCATCCAGCTGTTCCCCACCGGCCGGGTGCTGACGGTGACCCAGCTGGGGGAGGTCGCCCGCGCCGAGGAGCCGATGGCCTGATCTGCGCTGCGTACGCCGGGATGCGCGTAGCGTGACCAGTGACGTCGTTCGGCGTTCAGCCCCTCCGCTGGCGGAGGGAGATCGGCGCTCCCCTCATGGGACCCACCCACGCACCTGCGGTCACCGGCGCCCCTCCGGTTCCTGCCGAGCTCCCGACACCCCCGGATCCCGGCACCGCCGGTCCGCTCCGGCTGCGCACGGCGGCCCGCCGTCGCGCCCGGACGCTGGGCGGCCGGTCGTGACCACCATCCGGACGACCCGGCTCGCTCCGCAGGCAACGCCGGCGCGGCGGCCCGACCCCCGTGACATGCCCAAGCGGGCCGTGCTCGTCGCCCGCCCGGTCGGCGCGGCGGCCGCGACCAGTGCGCCGACGGACACCGTGCCGACGGACACCGTGCCGACGGACGAAGTGCGCACGGACGACGTGCTCACGGACACCGTGGCGCGGACTGCCGATGACCGTGACGCCTCGCACCCCGAGCATGACAGTCCGGAACGTCGTCCGTGACCCGGCGCGGCGCCCGGTC
>JAOPVN010000462.1 GCA_025966175.1 Modestobacter sp.
TGTTCGACCACACCATCTGGGCGTTCGCCTCGGACGGCGACCTGGAGGAGGGCGTCAGCGGCGAGGCCTCCTCGATCGCCGGCACCCCGCGGCTGGGCAACCTCGTCCTCGTCTACGACGCCAACAAGATCTCGATCGAGGACAACACCGAGATCGCCTTCACCGAGGACGTCGGGAAGCGCTACGAGGCCTACGGCTGGCACGTGCAGCACGTGGACGACGGCGAGGACCTCGCCGCCGTCGACGCCGCGTTCGCCGCGGCCAAGGCCGAGACCGGCCGGCCGTCGATCATCGTGCTGCGCACGGTCATCGGGTGGCCTGCCCCGAACAAGCAGAACACCGGCGCCGCGCACGGCTCCGCGCTCGGGGACGACGAGGTGAAGGCCACCAAGCAGATCCTCGGCTTCGACCCGGAGAAGACCTTCGACGTCGCGCCCGAGGTCCTCGAGCACGTTCGCAAGGTCATCGAGCGCGGCCAGGCCGCCCACGCCGCGTGGGACGAGGGGTTCGCCGCCTGGGAGAAGTCGAACCCCGAGGGCGCCGCGCTGCTGTCCCGGATGAAGACCCGCACGCTGCCGGAGGGGTGGGCGGAGAAGCTGCCCAGCTGGCCCGCCGACCCGAAGGGCGTGGCGACCCGCAAGGCCTCCGGCGAGGTGCTCGCCGCGATCTACCCGGAGCTCCCGGAGCTGTGGGGCGGCTCGGCGGACCTGGCCGAGAGCAACAACACCGCGGTCAAGGGCGAGCCGTCGTTCCTGCCCGCCGACCGGCAGACGAAGATGTGGAGCGGCGGGCCCTACGGGCGCACGCTGCACTTCGGCGTCCGCGAGCACGCCATGGGCTCGATCATGAACGGCATCACGCTGCACGGCGGCACCCGCGTCTACGGCGGCACGTTCCTCACCTTCTCCGACTACATGCGCGGCGCGGTGCGGCTGGCCGCGCTGATGCAGCTACCGGTCACCTACGTGTGGACCCATGACTCCATCGGCCTGGGCGAGGACGGCCCCACCCACCAGCCGATCGAGCACTACGCCGCGCTCCGCGCCATCCCCGGCCTGGACTTCGTCCGCCCGGCCGACGCGAACGAGACCGCCGTCGCCTGGCGGACGATCCTCGAGCACAACGACCGGCCGGCCGGCCTCGCGCTCTCCCGGCAGAACCTGCCGACCTTCGACCGCGACGAGTTCGGGTCGGCCGAGGGCGTCGCCCAGGGCGGCTACGTGCTGGCCGAGGCGTCGTCCGGCACCCCGCAGGTGATCCTGATGGGCACCGGGTCCGAGGTGCAGATCGCGGTCGCCGCCCGCGAGGTCCTCGAGGCCGAGGGCGTACCGACCCGCGTCGTGTCCCTGCCGTGCTGGGAGTGGTTCGCCGAGCAGGACGAGGTGTACCGCAACGAGGTGCTGCCGCCGTCGGTGCGCGCCCGGGTGAGCGTCGAGGCCGGTGTGCCGATGGGCTGGCGGGACTTCGTCGGCGACGCCGGCCGGATCGTCGGCCTCAACCACTACGGCGCCAGCGCGGCCTACACCAAGCTGTACGAGGAGTTCGGGCTGACTCAGGAGGCCGTCGTGGCCGCCGCCCGCGAGAGCCTGCAGGCCGCCGGTTCGCCCGACGTGCCGCCGGCCGGCCCGGGCGTCTCCCAGGGCGGGCTCGAGCACCCGACCGGCGATCGCTGACCGACCCACCACCGAGAGAGACCAGAGAGAAGGCACACATGCCTGCGAACGAGAACCTGGCACAGCTGTCGAAGGCAGGGGTCGCCGTCTGGCTCGACGACCTCTCGCGCGATCGCATCCGCAGCGGCAACCTGCAGTCGCTGGTCGACGAGTACAGCGTCGTGGGGGTGACCACCAACCCGTCCATCTTCGCCGCGGCGATCAGTGCGTCGGACTCCTACGACGACCAGCTGCACGCGTTGGCGGTACGCAAGGTGAGCGTCGAGGAGGCGCTGCGGACGGTCACCGCTTCCGACGTCCGCGACGCCTGCGACCTGCTCGCGCCGGTCGCCGCCCGTACCGGGCGGGACGGCCGCGTGTCGCTGGAGGTGGCGCCCGGCCTGGCGCACCACACCGACGCCACCGCCGCCGAGGCCGCGCACCTGTGGTGGCTGGTCGACCGGCCGAACCTCATCATCAAGATCCCCGCCACCGACGCGGGGCTTCCGTCGATCACCACCACCATCGCCGCGGGCATCAGCGTCAACGTCACGCTGATCTTCAGCCTCGAGCGCTACCGGGCGGTGATGGATGCCTACCTGGCCGGCCTGGAGCAGCGGTTGGCCGAGAACCCGGAGGCGTCCTTCGACGGCATCGAGTCGGTGGCGTCGTTCTTCGTGTCCCGCGTCGACACCGAGATCGACAAGCGCCTGGACGCCGCCGGGGCCGACCCCTCGCTCAAGGGCAAGGCCGGCGTGGCGAACGCGCGGCTGGCCTACCAGGCCTACGAGGAGGTGTTCTCCTCCGACCGCTGGAAGGCGCTGGAGGCCAAGGGGGCCATCCCGCAGCGCCCGCTGTGGGCCTCGACCGGGGTCAAGAACCCCGACTACTCCGACACGATGTACATCTCCGAGCTGATCGCGCCCGACACGGTCAACACCATGCCGGAGAAGACGCTCCACGCCTACGCCGACCACGGCGAGGCGGGCACCCCGGTGCAGTCGGCGTACGAGGACGCCGAGAAGGTCATGCAGGCGATCGCCGACGCCGGCGTCGACCTGGACGACGTCTTCCGCGTCCTCGAGGAAGAGGGCGTGCAGAAGTTCGTCGACTCCTGGGACGAGCTGACCGGGTCGGTCAAGGAGCAGCTCGAGGACAAGAAGTGAGGTCGCGTTCGGCTCACCGCTGAACGCCACACGGTAGAACCGCCCGCCGTCCGGCCCCAGCAGTCGGACGGCGGGCTCCCACTGCGAGCCCCTGAAGGACGGAAACGATGCCCAGCAACCCACTGCGCGACCCGCGGGACCGGCGGCTCCCCCGCGTGCCGGAGCCCTGCGCCCTGGTGGTGTTCGGCATCACCGGAGACCTGGCACGCAAGAAGCTCCTGCCGGCCGTCTACGACCTGGCCAACCGAGGGCTCCTGCCGACCAACTTCGCGCTGCTGGGCTTCGCACGGCGCGACTGGGGCGACGTCGAGTTCGCCGAGCTCGCCCGCACCGCCGCCCGCGAGCACGCTCGCACGCCCTGGCGCGAGCAGGTCTGGGAGCGGCTGGCGACCAGCGTGCGCTTCGTCCAGGGGTCCTTCGACGACGACAACGCCTTCGACGAGCTGGCCAGCAACCTGGCCGAGCTCGAGGGCACCCACGGGATAGGCGGCAACGCCGCCTTCTACCTGTCGATCCCCCCGGCCATGTTCCCCACCGTGCTCAAGCAGATGCAGCGCACCGGGATGGCCGAGAGCACCAAGGACCGCTGGCGCCGGGTGGTCGTGGAGAAGCCGTTCGGTCACGACCTGGCCTCCAGCCGCGAGCTCAACGAGCTGGTCGACTCGGTGTTCAGCGCCGAGGACGTGTTCCGGATCGACCACTACCTGGGCAA
>JAOPVN010000468.1 GCA_025966175.1 Modestobacter sp.
CAGCCGCCCGGCCAGCAGGTGGCCAGCGCCAACGGCACACCGAGCCCCAGCACGAGGCCGGCGTACCCGAGCCAGCGGGCCAGCGGCAGCACCACGGCCACCCCCGGGTCGATCGCGTCGCCGGTGCCCACCGACCCGGCCGGCACCGGCTGCCCGTTGCCCACGACGAAGGAGAAGGCGCCGGAGACGGGGTGGGAGTCGGCGGACACGACCCGGTAGGTGACGACGTAGCCGCCGTCGGGCAGGTCCGAACGCAGCGGGACGGTGACCCGGCCGTCGCGCACGTCGACGGACCCGGTGTCGACCCGGTCGCCGTTCCCGTCCAGGACCCGGGCGTACCCGGCGCCCAGGGAGACGTTCTCGTCGAACTGGATGGTCACCTGCGCCGGCGGCGTCGGCAGCCGGGCCCCGTCCGCGGGGGTCGTCGTCACGACGCTGGCGTGCGCCGACGCCGGACGGGCGGTGAGGACGTCGACGAGCAGCCCGACCCCGAGCAGGGCGCAGACCAGCACCACCGCGGGGAACAACCGCCTCACGCGGACGCCTCCCCGGCATCCCGATGGGCGCGCGCCGGGCCGCGGCGGAGGGTCAGGTGCTGCACGCAGGAACAGTCGTCGGCGCGGCGCGTTCAGTTCCCGCGGTGCCGTGACCGCCCGGTGGACGGAAGGTGAACGGGGGGAGACCTATGCTCCCCGAGGTCGCCTGCCCGCGCGGGGAGGACGGCCACCCCGTCGTCGTCACCCCCGGAGCACCGCGTGGCCTTCCGCCTGACACCCAAGGACTCGAGCTTCTACGACATGTTCACCGCTTCGGCGGAGAACCTGGTAGAGGCCACGAACGTCCTCAGCGAGTTCGTGCACGAGCACACCCGACGCGAGGAGCTGGGCCGGGTGCTGCGGGACCTGGAGCACAAGGGCGACCAGGCCACCCACGCGATCTTCCGGCAGGTGAACTCGAGCTTCGTCACGCCGTTCGACCGCGAGGACATCTACAACCTGGCCAGCGACCTCGACGACGTCATGGACTGCATGGAGGCCGCCGCCGACCTGGTCGTGCTCACCAAGCTGGGCACGCTGCCAGCGGAGATGGGCCAGCAGGTCGCACTGCTGCAGCGCTGCGCACAGGTCACCGCGGAGTCGATGCCGCGGCTGCGCTCGATGAAGGACCTCGCCGACTACTGGATCGAGGTCAACCGGCTGGAGAACGAGGCGGACAAGCTCTACCGCCGGTTGCTGTCCCGGCTGTACTCCGGTGAGTTCGACGCGTTGGAGATCCTCAAGCTCAAGGAGGTCGCCGACCAGCTCGAGGAGGCCGCCGACGCCTTCGAGCACGTGGCGAACGTCGTCGAGACGATCTCCGTCAAGGAGTCCTGACCCGGGTATGGACGGGTACTTCCTGGCACTGGTCGCGATCGTCGTCGTCGCGCTGGCGTTCGACTACACCAACGGCTTCCACGACGCGGCCAACGCGATCGCCGTCGCGGTCTCCACCAAGGCACTGACCCCCCGGGCCGCGCTGGCCCTGGCTGCGGTGGCCAACCTGATCGGTGCGCTGATCTCCACCAGCGTCGCCAAGACCGTGGGCTCGGGGATCATCGACGCGCCCACCGGCAGCGAGGGCCTGCAACTGGTCTTCAGCGCGCTCATCGGCGCGATCGTGTGGAACCTGATCACCTGGTACTTCGGGCTGCCCTCGTCCTCGTCGCACGCGCTGATCGGCGGGCTGGTCGGCGCGGCGCTGGCCGCCGCCCACTCGGTGCAGTGGATGGGGATCCTGGACAAGGTCATCATCCCGATGGTCGTCTCGCCGCTGGTCGGTTTCGGCCTGGGCTACCTGTTCATGCTCGCGATCCTGTGGTCCTTCCGGCGGGCCAACGCGCACAAGGCGCACCGCGGTTTCCGGTACGCGCAGATCGCCAGCTCCGCGGCGATGGCGCTGGGCCACGGCATGCAGGACGCGCAGAAGACGATGGGCATCATCACCCTGGCGCTGGTGACGGCCGGGGAGATCGACACGTTCGAGGTCCCGCTGTGGGTCATCCTCGCCGCCGCACTCGCGATCAGCGCCGGCACCTACGCCGGCGGCTTCCGGATCATGCGCACGCTGGGACGCCGGATCATCCAGCTCACCCCGGCCGGTGGCTTCGCTGCCCAGACCGTCGCCTCCGGCGTGATGATCGCGACCGCCACGGTCTTCGCGGTGCCGGTCTCCACGACGCACATCACCACCACCTCGATCATGGGCGTCGGCTCGACCCGGCGACTGTCGGCGGTGCGCTGGGGCGTGGCCGGCAACATCGTCGTCGCCTGGGTGGTCACCCTCCCGGCGGCCGGTCTCGTCGCCGCGCTGGCGTTCTTCATCACCCACGCGATCGTCGGCTAGGAAGGTCCGGTGACGTCGTCCCCGCCCGTACCGGAGGGGACGACGCCCGACCCGGTCGGCCCGATCGCCGCCGACCCCGTCCGGCTGGGCACCGCCGCCGGCCGCTGGGTCGTGCTGGCCACCGTGCTCGCCTCGGGCATGGCGATGCTGGACGCGACCGCCGTCAACGTCGCCCTGCCCGCCATCGGCCGGGACCTCGGCTCCGGGCTGGCCGGGCTGCAGTGGACGCTGAGCGGCTACACGCTGGCCCTGGCGTCGCTGATCCTGCTGGGCGGCGCGCTGGGCGACCGGTACGGACGTCGGCGGGTCTTCCTCATCGGCGTCGTGTGGTTCGCCGTCACCTCACTGGGCTGCGGACTCGCGCAGAGCACCGGCCAACTGGTCGCGATGCGGGTGCTGCAGGGCATCGGCGGGGCGCTGCTCACCCCGGGCAGCCTCGCGATCATCCAGTCCTCGTTCCCGACCCGCGACCGCCCACGGGCGATCGGTGCCTGGTCAGCGCTCGGCGGGATCGCTGGGCTGATCGGCCCCTTCCTCGGCGGCTTCCTGGTCGACGCGGCCAGCTGGCGCTGGGTGTTCCTGGTCAACGCACCGCTGGCCGTCGTCGTGGTGCTGGTCGCCGTCCGGCACGTGCCGGAGAGCCGGGACCCGGGGCGCACCGGCCGCTTCGACGCGCTCGGCGCGGTCTGGGGCGCGCTCGCCCTGGGCGGGGTCACCTACGCGCTGATCGCGGCCGGCGACGGCCCGGGACGGCCGCAGGTCTGGGGCTCGGCGGTCGTCGGCGTGCTGGCGGGGATGGCGTTCGTCGTCCGGGAGCGCCGGGCGCGCGAGCCGATGCTGCCCACGGAGGTCTTCGCCGACCGGGAGTTCACCGGCGCCAACCTGAGCACGTTCGTCATCTACGGCGCGCTCGGCGGCTTCTCCTTCTTCCTGGTGCTGGAGCTGCAGACCGTGCTCGGGTACACCGCGACCGCGGCCGGCGCGGCGATGATCCCCTCGATCGTCGTCCTCAGCCTGCTCTCGTCCCGAGCCGGCGCACTCGCGCAACGGACCGGGGCCCGGCTGCCGATGACGGTCGGACCGCTGGTCGCCGCGGCGGGCGTGCTGTGGCTGACCCGGGTCGGGCCGGGCAGCTCCTACTGGGTGGACGTGCTGCCCGGTTCCCTGGTGAGCGGGGTAGGGCTGTCCCTGCTGGTCGCGCCGCTGACCGCGACGGTGCTGGACGCCGCGCCGGACCACCTGGTCGGCGTGGCCAGCGGCGTGAACAACGCCGTGGCCCGGGCCGCCAACCTGCTGGCGGTGGCGGCCCTGCCGGTCGCCGTGGGGCTCTCCGGCGACGACTACGCCGATCCGGCCACCTTCAGCGCCGGTTTCCACACCGCGATGGGCGTCTGCGCGGCGCTGATGGCCGTCGGCGGTGCGGTCGCCTGGCGGACGATCCGCAGCGACACGCTGAAGGCGTGACCCACCCCACGCACTCCCCCTGTCCACAAACCGCACCGGGATGGTAGGAATGTCCACGTGTCGATGACTGCCGCCCTCCCCGGCGATCTGCTGGTGAGCCGTCTGCACGTCGACCTGCTCCGGGTCAGCACCGCCGCCTGTCTCGGCTGCTGACCGCCCCGCGCCGTCCGGCGCCCCTGTTCACCTGCGGTTCTGCTGCGCCCCCGCTGGCGCGCCCGCCCCCTCGAACACCGGAGCACACCCTCGTGAAGACCCTGATCGTGCTCGCCCTGGCCGGCCTCGGTGCCCAGCTGGTCGACGGCAGCCTCGGCATGGGCTACGGCGTCACCTCGACGACGCTGCTGCTGGCGCTCGGCACCAACCCGGCCGCCGCGTCGGCCACCGTCCACCTGGCCGAGATCGGCACCAACCTGGCCTCGGGCCTCTCGCACTGGCGGTTCGGCAACGTCGACTGGAAGGTCGTCGCCAAGATCGGCGTCCCCGGCGCCGTCGGCGCCTTCGCCGGCGCGACCGTGCTGTCGAACCTCTCCACGGAGGTCGCCGCGCCGGTGATGTCGGTGATCCTGCTGGCCCTGGGTCTCTACCTGCTGATCCGGTTCACGCTCCGCGGTGTCGACAAGCGGCACCTGGGCAAGCCGATGCGCAAGCGCTTCCTCGCGCCGCTGGGTCTGGCCGCCGGCTTCGTCGACGCCACCGGTGGTGGCGGCTGGGGCCCGGTCAGCACCCCGGCCATCCTGGCCAGCGGCCGGATGGAGCCGCGCAAGACGATCGGCTCGATCGACACCTCGGAGTTCCTGGTCTCGGTCGCCGCCAGCCTGGGCTTCCTCTTCGCCCTCGGCGACCAGGGCATCAACCTGCTCTGGGTCCTCGGCCTGCTCGCCGGTGGTCTGGTCGCGGCGCCGCTGGCCGCCTGGCTGGTCCGCTATGTCCCGCCGCGGCTCCTCGGTGCCGGGGTCGGCGGGATGATCGTGGTGACCAACGCCAAGAGCCTGCTGAACAGCGACTGGATCGACGCCAGTGACCCGGTCCGGTACGCGGTCTACGCGGTGATCTATCTGGTCTGGGCCGCCGCGGTGGTCTACTCCTTCAGCGAGTACCGCAAGGACCGCGCCCAGGAGTCGGCCGACGCGCTGGCTGCCGAGGCCGAGCGGCTGGCCGAGGCCGAGCGGTCCGCCCACCCCAACGCGGTCGCGACGGTCACCAGCCGCATCCGGGCCGGACGGCCCAGCGCCCCGCAGGACTGAAGAAGAAGGGCGTCAGCGCCCTGCGGGCCGGGCGCGCACGTGCATCCGCTCGCCCTGCGGCCCGAACAGCATGAGCACCTCCGTCGGCTCCTCACCCGTGTTGCCGAACCAGTGCGGGACGTGGGTGTCGAACTCGGCGACCTCGCCCGGCGTGAGCACGATGTCGTGCTCCCCGAGGAGGAGCCGCAACCGGCCGGAGAGCACGTACATCCACTCGTAGCCCTCGTGCGTCCTCTGCTCGGGCTCCCCGGCCCGCGCGTGCGGCGGGATCAGCGCCCGGTACGCCTGGACCCCGCCGGGTCGCCGGGTCAGCGGCCACATCGTCA
>JAOPVN010000479.1 GCA_025966175.1 Modestobacter sp.
CGGCCTCATCGACTACGAGGCGTTCTGCGGTGTCGTCTCGGTGGAGGCCCAGGAGGCCGCCGCCGGCTCGACGATCACCGTCGACGAGCTCAAGGACATGATGGACGCCGGCAAGGACTTCGAGCTGATCGACGTCCGGGAGCCCAACGAGTACGAGATCGTCTCCATCCCGGGCGCCAGGCTGATCCCCAAGGACGAGATTCTCTCCGGCCGGGCGCTGTCGCAGCTGCCCAACGACAAGCCGATCGTGCTGCACTGCAAGACCGGTGTCCGCTCCGCCGAGGCGCTGGCCGCGGTGAAGGCCGCCGGCTTCAAGGACGCGGTGCACGTGCAGGGCGGCGTGACCGCCTGGGCCACGCGCATCGACAAGGCGCTGCCGACCTATTAAGGACCTCGTCCCTCCCCACGGCACGCTTCGCGCGCCGCGGGCCCCTGGGACGAGGCCATCGCCGGGCCCCGGCACGCCGTTCGGCGTGCCGGGGCCCGGCGGCGGTCTACTGAGGCCATGCCCGAGCTGTCGACCACTGACCTCCTGCTGCTCTTCCAGCGGGCGCAGGCGCAGTTCACCGACCGGGTGGACGCCGTCGAGCCCGGCGGCTGGGATGCCCCCGCGCTGCCCGGGTGGAGCGTCGCCGACCTCGTCGCCCACCTGACCAGCGAGCAGCTGTGGGTGCCGCCGCTGCTGGCCGGGGAGGAGCCGGGCGCGGTCGCCGGGCGGATCCCCGCCGACACCGGGCAGCTGCTCGGCGGCGACCCGCTGACCGCATGGGAGACCGCCGCGGATGCCGCACTGACCTCGTGGGCCGCCCCCGGCGCCTTGTCCCGGACGGTGCACCTCTCCGGTGGGCCGACCCCGGCGACGGACTACCTCGTCGAGATGACCGCCGACCTCACGGTGCACGCGTGGGACCTGGCCCGCGCCACCGGTGGGGTGACCGCGCTGGACGCCGAACTGGTCGCCGCCGCGTTCCGTTACGCGGAGGTGCACCTGGGGGACGACGGCGTCCCGGGCGTCATCGCGGCGCCTGTGGAGGTCCCGCCCGGTGCGGACCTGCAGACCCGGCTGCTCGCGCGCTTCGGCCGGCCGGCCTGAGCCGCCCCGACACCCGCCGGATCGTGTGACGCGGGGCGCGGCCGTCGGTCCTCACCCCTAGGCTCCTGACCCGACAGAGCCGAGTCGGAGGTCGCACCATGAGTCAGCCACCCCTGGGCCAGCCCCCGTACGGGCCGGACGGTCCGTCCCCGTCGGGTGACCAGCCCGCGCAGGGCGGCGGTTGGGGTCAGCCGACCGCGCCGCCGCCCGGTCAGGGCTGGGGCCAGCCCACCGGTCAGCCCGCCCCGCCGCCCGGTCAGGGCTGGGGCCAGCAGCCCGCTCAGCCCGCACCCGGCGGGTACGGCCCGCCGCCAGGGCCGGGTGGCTGGCCGGCGCCCCCCGCTCCCGGCTACGGGGAACAGCCGACCCAGGTCGGCGGGTTCGGCGTCCCCGGACAGCCTCCCCACGGTGCTGGTCCGGCCGGCCCCGGCGGACCCGGGTGGGGCGGCCCCGGCACCCAGGGGGGTGGCGGCAGCGACAAGAAGAAGAACCTGATCATCACCGCCGTCGCGGCGCTGGTGCTCATCGTCGTCGCGGTTGTCCTGGTGATCGCCCTCGGCGGGAACGACAACGGGACCTCGACGGCGAGCGGCGGGTCCAGTGCCTCGACCTCGGACTCGTCGGTCAGCTCCTCGCCCGGCTCGTCGTCCTCCGGGGGCTTCTCCTCGAGCCCGACGGGCGGCACGGCGGACCCGGCGGCCTTCCTCGCGCAGCTGCCGCTGGACTTCACCGACTGTGCCGCGGGCCAACCTGCCGGTGACGGCGACGTCGCGGCCGCGGCGTGCGGCTCGGCACAGAGCCAGCCGGGTCCCTCCGAAGCGACGTTCTACCGCTACCCGGACGTGGCGACGCTGGACGCGGTCTTCCAGTCCGACGTCACGTCCGAGGGTCTGACCGAGTGGACCGGCGACGCCGACTGCTCGACCTCCACCGGCTTCGGCGAGTGGACGACCAACGGCGTCACCGGCGGGCAGGTGGCCTGCGCGATCACGGCCGAGGGCTACGTGGTGATCGCCTGGACCGACGACGAGTTCCTGACCGAGGGGGTCGTCCGGGCTCCGGGCACCACCCAGGCCGAGGTCACCTCGCTCTACGACTGGTGGACGGCGAACAGCTTCTACCAGCGGAACTGACCTCCGAGCGGCCGCGATGCGCTCACCCGGGCCGGTGGCCCGTTCCGCCGAGGACGTCGACGAGGCGGTCTTCGACGTCGTCGAGACCATCCCGCCGGGCCGGGTGAGCACCTACGGGGCGATCGGCCGGCTGGTCGGCGTGGGCCCCCGACGGGTGGCCCGGGCCCTGTCCGGCGGCGGCGGTGCCGCCGTGCCGTGGCACCGCGTCGTGCGGGCCGACGGGACGGCGGCCGAACCGGTACGGGTGCGCCAGCTGGAGCTGCTGGCGGGGGAGGGCGTACCGCTGCGCGGCTCGCGGGTGGACCTCGGCGCGGTCGGCTGGCCCGACGACGGCTGGTGAAGGACCCCGTCCTCCCCTCCGCTCGCGAGCTCGCGAGGGAACCCGAGACGGGGCCGCCCGGACTGTCGTCCCTCCGTGGTCTCATCGAGGGGTGCGGGGGGAGACGACGGTCGGGACGGTCGAGGGAACGGCGACCCAGCAGGCGCCGGTGTACCGGCTCGTGCAGCCGGAGGTGGCGCCGGTCGTCCGGCCCCGGCTGGACCCCACCCAGCAGGCGGTCGTCGACCACCGCGGCGGCCCGCTGCTGGTCCTGGCCGGCCCCGGCACCGGGAAGACCACCACGATCGTCGAGGCCGTCGCCGCGCGCATCGAGGCCGGCGCCGACCCCGAGCGGCTGCTCGTGCTCACCTTCAGCCGCAAGGCCGCCGCCGAGCTGCGCACCCGGATCACCGCACGGGTCGGCCGCACCATCCGCGAGCCGGTCGCGCGGACCTTCCACTCCTACGCCTACGGGGTGCTGCGCCGGGCCGCCGTCCTGCGCGGTGAGCCTGCGCCGCGGCTGCTCACCTCCGCCGAGCAGGATGCCGTGGTCGCGGAGCTCCTGCGGGGCGACGCCGACCAGGAGGGCGTCGTCCGGTGGCCCGCGGAGCTCGCCGAGGCGCTGCAGATGCCCGGGTTCCGCGACGAGCTGCGTGACCTGCTGCTACGGGCCACCGAACGGGGCATCGACGCGCGGCGGCTCGCCGCCTGGGGGAGGGAGCGGGCGCTGCCCCACTGGGTGGCCGCCGCCGACTTCCTCCGGCAGTACCAGGACGTCTCCTACTTCGCCACGGTCGCCCGCGGCGGCGCGAGCGGCTACGACCCGGCCGAACTGGTCCGCACCGCGATCGACGAGCTCAGCGCGGACCCGGAGCTGCTGCGGGCCGAGCGGGAGCGCGCGAGCCGGCTGTTCGTCGACGAGTACCAGGACACCGACCCGGCCCAGGTCGAGCTGGTGGAGCTGTTGGCCGGCGGAGGGGGTGACCACGTCGTCGTGGGCGATCCCGACCAGGCCATCTACGCCTTCCGCGGTGCCGAGCCGCGCGGGATCGTGGAGTTCCCCACCCGCTTCCGGCACCGCGACGGCCGGCCCGCCGACCGGCTGTCCCTGGGGGTGTGCCGGCGCTCCGGCGCCGAACTGCTGGCCGTCAGCCGCCGGGTCGCCGAGGGGCTGCCCGGGCCGTGGGAGCACCGCCGGCTGGTCCCCGGCGAGGGGATCGGCCCCGGCACGGCGGAGGTGCACGTCTTCGACTCCCCGTCCATGGAGGCGGCCTTCCTCGCCGACACGATGCGCCGGGCACACCTGCTCGACGGGGTGCCGTGGTCGCAGATGGCGGTCGTGGTCCGGTCGGCCGGCGCGAGCCTGGGTCCGGTGCGCCGCGCGCTCACCCAGGCCGGGGTGCCGGTCGCCGTCTCCGCGGACGACGTCGCCCTGGCCGGCCAGCCCGCCGTCCAGCCGCTGCTGGCCGCGTTGAGCGCGCTGTTGCCGCCGCGTCGGTCGGCCGGGGGCCAGGCGCACGGCGCCCCGGGTGCCGACGCTCCCGACCCGGTCGACGTGGACGCGGAAGCGGGGATGGACGAGCCGGCCGCGGAGGCGCTGCTGGCGTCCCCGCTCGGCGGTGCCACCGTGCTCGACCTGCGCCGGTTGCGCCGCGCCGCGCGCCGGGCCATGGCCGCCCGCGGGGAGGACACCTCCGTCC
>JAOPVN010000247.1 GCA_025966175.1 Modestobacter sp.
GTCATGTAGAGCGCGCGGACGCCGTGGTCGGCGCGGACCGCGGCGTTGGCGACGTCCTCGATGTCGATCCGCTGCTGCTGGGTGAGCGCGCCCTGCCAGGCGAAGTCCAACCGCAGGTAGCCGGGCCGGTTGTAGGAGCCCGACTGCAGGGCCTGCGGGCCGAGCACCTGGCGCAGCGCGGCGTGCAGCACGTGCGTGCCCGAGTGCGCCTGGCACGCCGAGCGCCGCCACTCCCGGTCCACCTGCGCGATCAGCTCGGTGCCGGGGCGCAGCTCGCCCTCGAGCACTCGCACCTGGTGGGCGACCAGGCCCTTCACCGGGCGCTGCACGTCGATGACCTCGGCGCGGCCGCCGTCCCAGGTGAACTCGCCGGCATCGGCGACCTGCCCACCGGACTCGGCGTAGAACGGCGTCCGGTCCAGCACCACGCGGGTGACCGACCCGGGGCCGACCACCGGCTCACCCTCGTCGTCCGCCTCGTCGACCACGCCGAGGACGCGGGACTCGGTGTGCAGCGTGTCGTAGGAGCGCCAGTCGGTGGGCCCGAACTCCGACAGCAGCCGGCGGTAGGCCAGGACGTCGACCGAGCCGGTGCGCTTGGCCCGGGCGTCGGCGCGGGCGCGCTCGCGCTGCTCCTTCATCAGGGCGCGGAAACCCTCCTCGTCGACGGTGACGCCCTGCTCGGCGGCCATCTCCAGGGTGACGTCGATCGGGAAGCCGTAGGTGTCGTGCAGCGAGAACGCCTGCTCGCCCGACAGCGTGGGCTTCCCCGCGGCCTTGACCTGACTGACGGCGGTGTCGAACAGCGCCGTGCCCGCGGTGAGCGTGCGCCGGAACGCCTCCTCCTCCGCGTAGGCGACGCCGGAGATGCGGGCGAAGTCGGTGGCGACCTCCGGGTAGCTCGCGCTCATCGCGTCCCGGGAGACCGGCAGCAGTTCGGGGAGGGTCGCCTCCTCGACGCCGAGCAGCTTCATCGAGCGCACCGCGCGGCGCAGCAGGCGGCGCAGGATGTAGCCGCGCCCCTCGTTGCCGGGCGTCACGCCGTCGCTGATGAGCATCAGCCCGCTGCGCACGTGGTCGGCGACCACCCGCAGCCGGACGTCGGCCTCGTGGTCGGCGCCGTAGCGGATGCCGGCCAGCTCGGCGGCCCGGTACAGCACCGGGGCCACCTCGTCGATCTCGTACATGTTGTCGACGCCCTGGAGCAGGAAGGCCACCCGCTCCAGGCCCATGCCGGTGTCGATGTTCTTCTTCGGCAGGTCACCGAGGATCGGGTAGTTCTTGCCCTCCCCCGGGCCCCGCTCGTACTGCATGAAGACGAGGTTCCAGATCTCCAGGAACCGGTCGCCGCCCTCGTCGACCGCCGGCCCGCCGTCCGGACCGAACGCGGGACCGCGGTCGTAGAAGATCTCCGAGCACGGACCGGCCGGGCCGGGCGCACCGGTGTCCCAGTAGTTGCTGTCCTTGCCCAGCCGCTGGATGCGCTCCTTGGGCAGGCCCGCGATCTGGTGCCAGGCGTCGGCGGCCTCGTCGTCATCCAGGTAGACGGTGGCCCAGATCCGCTCGGGGTCGAAGCCCAGGCCGCCGTCCTCGACGCGGCCGGTGATCAGCTCCCAGGCGTACCGGATCGCCCCCTCCTTGAAGTAGTCACCGAAGGAGAAGTTGCCGTTCATCTGGAAGAACGTGCCGTGCCGGGTGGTCTTGCCCACCTCCTCGATGTCGAGGGTGCGCACGCACTTCTGCACGCTGGTGGCCCGCGGGAAGGGCGCCGGCTCACGTCCGGTCAGGAACGGGATGAACGGCACCATCCCGGCGACGGTGAACAGCAGTGAGGGGTCGGGCGACACCAGCGAGGCGCTGGGCACCACGGTGTGACCACGCTTCTCGAAGTGGTCGAGGAAGCGGCGGCGGATCTCGGCGGTCTGCATGCGGTGGGTCTCGGTCCTTCAGCGAACGGGGGCTGGTCGGCGGGCGGCCAGCGGGGAAAGAGGGGTTCAGCTGTCCGCGGCGTGCGCGCCGCGGCGCGGCAGGGAGACCTCGCCGCGGGCGGGCAGCGGTGCGTCCAGACCGGTGCCGGCGCGCAGCTCGTCCTCGCGGACGGCCGCGGCGGCGCGCACGTCGGCGCCGAAGTCACCGATCGCCTCGGCCAGCTCGCGGAGCCCGTCGGCGAGCGACCCGGCGATCCCCTGGGGCGTGAGCTTCTCCGCGGCCCGGGACAGCCGGCGGACGACCAGGGCGCCGATCGTGACGCCCATGGCCAGCCAGAACAGCCGGCGCATCAGCCGACCCGCCGGGATGCCCGCCGGGCCCGCCGCTCGTCGCGGGAGGCGCGCTGGGCGTCGGCGACGGCCTGGCCCTCCCGCTTCTTGCGCGCGGCGCTGCGGACCCCGTAGCTGAACGCGGCGACCTTGATCAGCGGGCTGCCGAGCGTGGCGGCGAAGACGCTGGTGAGCGCGGCGACGTTGCTGGAGACGTTCGCGGCGTTGCCGGTGATGTCGTCGACCCGCTCGAGGTTGGCGTTGACGTGGGTGACCGTCGTCGACGCCTGGCTCAGGATCGGCTGGCTCTGCTCCCGGACCTGGCGGATGGTCAGCGTGGTCTCGTCCAGGGTGCGCCCGAGCTTCAGCAGTGGCACCGCCAACAGGAGGACCAGCAGCACCAAGGCGAGGGCTGCGACCAGCCCGGCCCATTCTCCTGCGGACACGCGTGCACTCCCTCTGGTCCCGACTCTCGTCGACGTCTCATGACTCTCGCCCGGTCGGAGTTCCGCCCGGTGGGGCAACACTAGCCGCGGGGGCCGACGGTCGCGGCGCGGTCGGCTCAGCTGCGCCGGCGGATGATCGCCCGCAGCTTGGCCACGCGGGTCGACAGCGTGGCCTCCACCCCCCGGTTCGTCGGCCGGTAGTAGTCGCGGCCGACGAGCGCGTCCGGCGGGTACTGCTGGGGCACCACGCCGTCGGGGTGGGCGTGCGGATAGGCGTAGGTGGTGCCGTGGCCGAGCTTCTTGGACCCGGCGTAGTGGGCATCCCGCAGTCCGGGTGGGACCGGGCCGGCCAGCCCGGCGCGCACGTCGGCGACGGATTCGCCCATGCCCACGGTGACGGCGTTGGACTTCGGTGCCGTAGCCAGGTGCACGACGGCGTGGGCGAGTGGGAAGTGCCCCTCGGGCATGCCGATGAAGGCGACGGCGTCGGCGGCGGCCACGGCGGTCAGCAGCGCGGTCGGGTCGGCCATGCCGATGTCCTCGCTGG
>JAOPVN010000488.1 GCA_025966175.1 Modestobacter sp.
CTCGCACCAGACCGGCTGGACGGCGTTGGTGGCCCACCTGCTCAACCCGCGGCTGCCACCCGACCCCCGCTGGGCCTGACGTGACTCCACCACTAGGCGCGCTGCAACTGGTGTGGCATCCGGGACCGGTGGGGTGACGACTCCGCGACGTTGATCAGTCCTGTGCGTTCCCCATGGCAACCTCCGCAGTGCGCCGGAACGGGCCGGTCGCGGAGTGCCAGGAGAGCAAGATGCGCGGGATCGTCGTGATCGACCAGCCGGTCGAGGACCGGGTCGTGGGTTGGCACGTGAACGTCGGCGAGGGGCTGGAGTCGACCATGGCCGGCGCCTGGGTCCTGCCCGCCGACGACGACCGGATCGCCAGGCTGCTCGTCGGCCGGATCCTGGTCACCACCGCGAAAGCGGCGTCGCGATTCGGCGCCGGTGCTGACGTCTCCGCCCTGGCCTTCGCGATCGTCGCGGAGACCAGCGCGCTCGACGCAGCCTTCTCCGCCCACGTTGCTTCGTTGCCGTCGTCGAAGCGCAGCCTGGTGAGCCCGCGCTGGCCGCGGATCCCGACGCAGCCCACCGCCGAAGCAGCCGGTGACCCGCTGGCGAGCAAGGCGCTGACCCTCGCCCGGTGGGTCGCGAAGCTGCTGGCCGCCTGGGACCGGATCGAGAAGGAGCGCCTCACCCGGCCCTTCCTCGTCCCGCGCGGTGGCGAGCTGGCCCGCCCGCTCCCGCCCGGTTGGGGGAGCTCCGGCGCCATGGGAATCGCCGCCTGAGCCGAGGGAGTCCCAGCGCATCGAGTGCCGAGCGCTGGGACTCCGTAGGCGTCATCACAGCCACGCCTCGATCGCATCCAGCTGGGCGTGGGTCAGTCCGCTGAAGAGGTCCGGCGCGATCACCAGCACGTGCGGGTTGGCAGCGAGCCAGTCGTCGGTGTCCGCGGCCTGCTCGGCCAGGTCGTCGTCGACCCACACGACGCGTCGGCCCGGCTCCTCCTCGACGGCCTCCCGGGCCGCGGCGAGCTTCCACCAGCCCGACAGGCCGGCGAGCCGGCCGGCGAAACCGGTGGGTGCGGCCCGATCGGCGGCTCTCGTCCTGAGCCTCCGGGGCAGCCCCATCGGCTCGGCGAGCAGCTGATCGGCGTTCTCTGTCCAGGTGGTCAGCCACTGGATCTCGACCCGGCCGGACTCGTGTAGCTCGCGCAGTCGCGCGGTGATCGTGGGGTCCCAGGAGAGCACGTAGCCGTTGAACGTGCCGCGTTCCCACCCCTCGGGCAGCTCCGGCTGCACGGCGTTGAGCACTCCGTCGACGTCCAGCAACAGGATCGGGGCCCGGATGGACGACATTCGCGTTCTCCTGAGGACGGCGGCCACACCACCCTGAGATGCGCCCGCGCCCCGGTTGCTCGCTGGTCCGGAGGAGGCCCCGCTCTCGGGACGGGCAACGGAGGCTTCCCGCGGTCCACTGCAGGGACCGACTCCGATGATGGTCTCCACCGGGGGACGCCGGGTGGTCGCTGCTACGCGAGTACGCGCGATGCGGCGTCGGCCGGCCGGTGGTACCGCCCGGTCGTTTGCGCAGACCGCGCAGCTGTCGGCGTCGGTTGTGGAGGTATCTGCTGTTCGACCGATCCCAGGCTGCGGCACCCTCCGTTTCTGCTCCGGCAGCGCTCTGAGCAGGACTTTTGTCTTGCGCGACGATCCAACCGGCGGTAGGCTTCGAACACATGTTCGAAGCGGTCGGGAGGTGTCGTGGGCGAGTTGCAGTCGGCCCTGGACGCCCTCGCGGCCGAGGATCTCAAGCCGATGTTCGGGCCGCAGCTGCTGGACCGGTTGACGCCGTTGCTGCAGGCGCAGAACCGGATCGCCGCCGAGATCACCCGCACGGTGCGGGAGTGCGAGCTGACCGGCGCCGCGGAGACCGACGGGCTGAAGACGATGCAGTCCTGGCTGCGCGGGCACGGGCATCTGGCCCCGGGTGAGGCCGCGCGAGTGGTGGCCTCGGGGCGGGCGTTGGAGCATCTGCCGGCGGTGGCGGCCGCGTTCGCCGACGGGCTGATCACCGCCGAGCAGGTGGGGGTGGCGGCGAAGGCGGTGACCCCGCAGCGGTGGGCCCGGGCGCAGGCCCAGGGTGTGGACCTGGGCGGGTTCGACGAGTCGCTGGCGGTGGCTGCGGTGGAGTCCCCGGACCGGCTGGGCCAGATCGTGGAGCTGGTGGGTGCCGCACTGGATCCCGACGGGCCGGAGCCGGACCCGACCGAGGGCCGCCGCTTCACGATGGCCAAGCATGCCGACGGCAGTGGCAGTGGCCGGTTCGACCTCGACGCGGTGGGCTTCGAGAAGGTCCGGGCCGTCATCGAGTCGATGGTGCAGGCCGCCCGCCCGAAGGGGGACACCCGCACCCGTGCCCAGCAGCAGGCCGATGCCCTCGTGCAGTGGGCCGACAACACGCTCGCCTCCGGTGGGCTCCCCACGCTGCGGACGGTGAAGCCGCACGTGATCGTCACCCTCGACATCGAGGACCTGCTCGACCCCGCCAAGGGCCTCGGCGCCGCGCAGACCGGGTTCGGCGCGACGATCTCCGCCGCCCGCGCCCGGTGGCTGGCCTGTGACGCCACGATCTCCCGGATGGTGATGGGCCCCGACGGGCTGCCGCTGGACGTCGGCCGGGAG
>JAOPVN010000510.1 GCA_025966175.1 Modestobacter sp.
GCCGCACGGCTGGGCGGTGGCGGTCTCTCCGGTGGCGGCCTCTCCGGTGGGTCGTCCATCGGCGCCTCGTCCGCCCGCAGCCGCATCTCCGGCGGTGGCCTGTCCGGCGCCGCCGGACTGGCGATGAACGAGCCGGTGGCCGCCGCTCCGGAGCCCGCGCCCACGCCGGCCCCGGTTCCCGAGCCCAAGCCGGCGGGCTACCGGATCACCACGGTGCACCCGGCCTCCTACAACGAGGCGCGGATCATCGGCGAGCGGTTCCGGGACGGCATGCCGGTGATCATGAACCTCACCGAGATGGAGCACGCAGACGCCAAGCGGCTGGTCGACTTCGCCATCGGCCTGACCTTCGGGCTGCACGGTAGTATCGAGCGCGTCACGGCCAAGGTCTTCCTGCTCAGTCCGCAGGACGTGGACGTGACGGCTGAGGACAAGGCCCGTATCCGCGAGGGTGGGTTCTTCAGTCAGTCCTGATCCGATGCACGCCGTGACCCCCGTGCACGTGGTGCCCCGAACGAGCGAGGACCGTGGCTCTTCTCCTGCAGATCATCTCGTCGGTCCTGCTCGTCTTCCTGATCCTGCTCTTCGCCCGGTTCGTCGTGGACTGGGTGATGGTGCTCGCGCGCAGCTGGCGCCCGCAGGGCCTGGTGGCAGCAGGACTGGAGGTCGTGTACGCGACCACCGACCCGCCCCTGAAGGCCGTGCGCAAGGTCATCCCACCGTTGAACCTCGGGACCATTCGTCTGGACCTCGGGTTTATGGTGCTCTTGATCGCCGTCATCCTGCTGCGCAGCCTGTTGAACAACCTGGCCTACTCCGTCGCATGACCCCTCGTGCCAATCCGGAGCGGGGTGTGGACCCCCAGCGGTTCGCCGCCGGTCTGCGTCTGTTCCCGTTCCTCCCGTCCGACCTGAGGTGAGCCGCATGCCACTGACTCCCGCCGACGTGCACAACGTCGTCTTCAAGAAGCCGCCGATCGGCAAGCGCGGTTACGACGAGGACGAGGTCGACGCCTTCCTCGACGTGGTCGAGGCCGAGCTGGCCCGCCTGATCGAGGAGAACAACGACCTGCGCAGCTCCGGCGGCAGCGGGTCCGGGCAGCGGGACGAGCGTCCCGAGTCCGCGCCCATGACCGTCGTCGCGCCGCCGCCCCCGCCGGCCCAGCCGACCCCCGCGTCGGTCCGGGAGGACGAGGCCATCCGCGCGTCCCGGATGCTGGCGCTCGCCACCGAGACCGCCGAGCGGCACGTCAACGAGGCCAAGGCCCAGGCCGACCAGATGGTCGGCAGCGCCAAGAGCACCAGCGAGCGGATGCTGTCCGAGGCCCGCTCCAAGAGCGAGCAGATGGTCAGCGAGGCGAAGAACCGCGCCGACTCGATGCTCGGCGACGCCCGCACCCGGGCCGACACGATGGAGCGTGAGGCGCGCGCCAAGGCCACGGCCCTGGCGCAGGACGCCGAGCGCAAGCACGTGGAGGCGATGGGCTCCCTCGAGGAGAAGCGCGCCAGCCTGGACCGGAAGGTCGAGGAGCTGCGGACCTTCGAGCGCGAGTACCGCACCCGGCTGCGGTCCTACCTCGAGTCGCACCTGCGCGACCTGGACAGCCGCGGGTCGGCCGAGCCGTCCTCGAGCACCCGGCAGAACCAGCACGTCAGCGCCTGATCACCCAGGACGCCTGACAGAGCCCCTCCGGACCCCGGTCCGGAGGGGCTCTGTCGTGTCCGGGCCGGGTGCGGCACCGGTGCGGTCTCCCGGGGGCCGGGGCGGTCCGCCGCGGCCCGGCGCCGATAGCATGCCTGCCGTGATCCTGCTGGCAGCGTTCCTGCTCGTCGTCGCCGTCGGGCTGCTCGCCGGCGGGCTCGCGCAAGGGTCGGCGACGCTGCAGTGGGGCTCGTTCGCCGCCAGCGCCCTCGCCGTCCTGGTGCTGGCCGTGGGCGAGCTCCGCAGGCGGCGGGCAGCGGCGGCGGACGACGCCCGGAGCCTCCCGGCCCGGGTGGCCGCGGAGCCGGAGGTGGGCGCGGAGTCGGAGGTGGGCGCGGAGCCGGAGGTGGGCGCGCTGGCGTCCACGCCGGCCGGTTCACCTGATTCAGCGCCTCCCGTGGCTCCTGCCTCAGTTCCTCCCGCGGCTCCTGTCTCCGGGGGCACCGCGACCGCTCCGCCGTCCATCGCCCCGCGGCCCGCTCCGGAGACGGCCGTGCAGCCGGCGCCGGAGCCGGTGGAGCGGATCGTCGCCGAGCCCGTCCGGCCGGTGTCCGGCCATCGGGCGGGCGCGGCCGGCCCGACGACCGGGGCGCACGCGGTCGCTCCGGTGCTCGGCCCCGACGGGGAGCCGCCGGTCGAGGAGGTGGAGGTCACCGACCTGCTGCTCGTGCTGGACCTCACCGACGAGGTCCTCGTGGTCGACGAGCACCCGCGCTACCACCTCGCCGGCTGCCCGCACCTGGACGGCGTCGACACCCTCCCGCTGCCGATGGACGAGGCGCGCACCGATGGGTTCACCCCGTGCCGGACCTGCGCCCCGGACCGCAACCTCGCCGAGCGGGAGCGGGCCCGCCGCGCCTAGCCCGTCCGGCCCCCGTGCAGGGCCCCGCCGCGAGCGTGCGAGTGGTGGGGGGCACGGGGGTCCTTCTGGGGTCCTTCTTCAGCTGTCCGCGCGGGCGATCCAGACGCGGGAGCCCGCGGGTCCCTCGAGACCGTCACCGGGCCCGGGCTCACCGGCGTGCACGGCGATGGCCAGCACCTCGCCGGCCAGCGCCTCGGCGTGCTCGGTGAGCGCCTGGGCGACCGCACCGTCCCCGGTCCACCACAGCTCGATCCGGTCGCTGACCGCCAGGCCGGTGGACTTGCGGGCGTCCTGCACCAGCCGGACGATCTCGCGGACCAGGCCGGCGCGCTCCAGCTCCGGGGTGAGCGTGAGGTCCAGTGCCACGGTGAGGCCGGTGGCCGACGCGACCGTCCAGCCCTCGCGCGGGGTCTCGGTGACGATGAGGTCGCCCTCGGCCAGCGGCACGGCTGCCCCGTCGACCTCGACGGTGGCGGTGCCGGCCCGGTAGGCCGCGACCAGCTCGGCCGGGTCGGTGGCGGCGACGGCGGCCGCGACGGCCTGGACCTGCTTGCCCAGCCGTCGGCCGACCGCCCGGAAGTCGACCTTCACCGACACGTCGACCAGTGAGCCGCCGACCGCGGACAGCTCGGTGAGCTCGGCGACGTTGAGCTCCTCGGCCACCTCGGCGACCAGGTCCCGCGGCAGCTGCGACCAGCCGGGGGCGGCGACCAGCGCCCGGGCCAGCGGCTGGCGGGTGCGGGCCTTGGCCGAGGTGCGGGCCGAGCGGCCCAGCTCCACCAGCCGACGGACCAGCGCGACCTGCTCGACGAGGGTGTCGTCGCGGGCGTCGGCGTCCACCGTGGGCCAGCTGGCCAGGTGCACGGAGTCGACCGCACCGGCCGACCCGGGGAGGACGGCGCTGCGCCAGACCCGCTCGGTGACGAACGGGGTGAACGGGGCCATCAGCCGGGTCAGCCCGTCGAGGACCTCGTGCAGCGTGCCCAGCGCGGCCGGGTCGCCGTCCCAGAAGCGGCGCCGGCTGCGCCGGACGTACCAGTTGGACAGGTCGTCGACGAAGCCGGCGATCAGCCGACCGGCGGTCTGGGTGTCGAAGTCCTCCAGCGCCTGGGTGACCCCGGCGGTGACCGAGGCCAGCTCGGCCAGCGCCCAGCGGTCCAGCAACGGGCGCTCGGCCCGCGGGGGAGCGGGGGAGGACGCCGGGTCCCAGCCGTTGGTCTCGGCGTAGAGGGTGAAGAAGCTGGCGGTGTTCCAGTAGGTCAGCAGGACCTTGCGGACCACCTCGGACAGCGTCTCGTGGCCGA
>JAOPVN010000516.1 GCA_025966175.1 Modestobacter sp.
TTCGCCGACGCGGCTGGTTCCCCGGGCATCTCCGGGCTGCTGCTCGCGGTGTGGGCGCTCGGCTCCGCCGGTGGTGGTCTGTGGTTCGGCGCCCGCGTGGTCAGCGCCTCCCTGCCCCGCCAGTACCGCTGGGGTCTGCTGGGTGTGACGATCGGGCTGGCTCCGCTGGCCGCGATCTCCAGCCCGTGGGTGCTGGGTGCGCTGCTGTTCCTCGGTGGGACGGCGATCGCGCCGACGCTGACCGTGCAGAGCTCGCTGGTCGGCTCGATCGCCCCCGCGTCGGCGACCACCGAGGCGTTCACCTGGCTGTCGACGGTGGCCTTCGGTGCCTCGGCGATCGGTGCGGCCGTCGGCGGTTCGCTGATCGAGAGCCCAGCCGGGGTGGCCGGTGCGCTGGTCATGGCCACGGTCGCCGCGGCCCTGTCGGTGGGGGTCACCCTGCTGCCCGGCCGCCGTCCGACCCTGCCGAGCGCCCCGCGGCGGGACGTCGTCCACGCCTGAGACCGACGGCGGCTCCCGACCGGTCCACCCCCGTGGGGAGCCGCCCGAGGGCGCTGGTAACCTTCTCTCTCGGTGGTTCCGGGGTGACCCGGTCCCCGGGAGGCTTCGCCTAGTCCGGTCTATGGCGCCGCACTGCTAATGCGGTTTGGGTTAATCCCCATCCCGGGTTCAAATCCCGGAGCCTCCGCGCACGACAACTGAACAGCACCACGCGCCCGTAGCTCAACGGATAGAGCATCTGACTACGGATCAGAAGGTTAGGGGTTCGAGTCCCTTCGGGCGCACGTCTGGTTGAGACACCGCAGCGGCCCCGCACTCTGGCGAGTGCGGGGCCGCTGTGTTCTCCGGGCAGGCGTCAGGCGGCGGGGGCCTCGTCCGCGGTGGTCGTGAGGCCGGCGAGCAGTCGGGCCGCTGCGGCCCGGAAGCCCTGGACGTCGCCGCTCATCCGGGTGATGAGCATGGCCCCTTCCAGACCGCCCATCACCATGGCCGCGCTGTCCGAAGCCGCCCCGGAGAACGCCAGGGTGCCCTCCCGGCGCCCCCGGTCCAGGACCGCCTGCAGCCACGACGAGCTGCCGGCGAAGAACGCGGTGACGCCGCGCTGCATCCCCGGCGGGAGGGTCAGGTACTCGGCGGCGAGCATCCCGCACAGGCACATCCGCTGCTGGCCGAGCACCTGGGTGTACAGGTCGGCGTAGCCCTCCAGCGTGGCCGGCGCCTCCGACCCCGCCGCGTCCAGGTCGGCGAGCGCGGCGGCGAACCGCTCGGCGTACCGGGCGATGAGGGCCTCGCCGAGCTCGGCCTTGCCCGGGTAGTGGTAGTGGAGCGCGGCCCGGGTGATGTCCAGCTCGCCGGCCACGTCGGCGTAGCTGAAGCCGTTGTAGCCGCGGGCCTGCAGCAGTCGCTCGGCCACGTCCAGGATGCGCTCCGTCGTCGCCGATCCCCGTCGTGCCGGTTCAGTACGCACCCAGCCGCCTCCCTTGACTCCTACTTACGTGCAAGTCAGACTACTCCTGCGGCCGCACCCCACAGCACCTACTGCTCGAGGAGGCGGTGATGTCCGCGCAAGAGACCGAGCACCTCAGCTTCGCTACCCCGGACGAGGTCCGGGAGTTCCCGCACGGGCGGGCGGAGATCCTGAAGGTCGGTGGCCAGGAGGTCGGCCGGCTGGTGTTCCAGCCGGGCTGGCGGTGGTCCACCGACGTCAAGCCCATCGCCGGCACCGACAGCTGCCAGGCACCGCACATGCAGTACCACGTGAGTGGGCGGCTGCGGATCCGGATGGACGACGGAACGGAGTTCGAAGCCGGCCCTGGTGACGTCACCTCCTTGCCCAGCGGGCATGACGCGTGGGTGGTCGGCGACGAGCCGGCGGTGACGGTCGACTGGTTCGGCGCGAGCAACTACGCCCGCTAGGACGACGCACGAAGTTCCCCCAGCGGCTGAGACGACGCCGCCGCACCAGTGGCCGGCCGCGTCCGCGACCCGGCCTCGACAGGAGGTACGAGATGGCCCGCAAGATGATCGACTGCCGGAAGGTCCCCAGCGACAACAACTGCACCCTGACGATCGCCGGCCAGGAGGAGGAGGTCCTCGACGCCGCGACGGCCCATGCCGTGGCCAAGCACGGCCACGAGGACACCCCGGAACTCCGGGAGATGCTCCGGGGCGGACTGACCGACGCCGAGCCGGCGATGGCCTGAAGACAGGCGCGGGGGCCGGCACCGGTCGCGCGAGAGCGACCCGCGTCCGCCGACCGCGTCGCACGCCGCCACTGCCCCGCACCATGCCCCGTGCGGGGCAGTGGTGTGTCCGGTGGCGGATCGGTCGCGGCCCGGTGCCGCTTCCCCGAGCTCGGTGAGGACGGCGGCCGTCAGCGGCGGAAGCCGGCCACCCGGACGTCGCCGCCGTCGAATCGCGCGGCCGTGCCCTCGATGCCGGCCAGCGTCGCCGCCGCCCGCGAGCACGGGAAGCCGTAGCGCTCCTGCACCCGGCGGCTGGCCTCGGTCATCGCGGCCCGGCTGAGCGCCACGAACTCGGCCAGCGGATACGCCGTCCCCGGGCTGAACACGTCCTCGACCACGGTGGAGGGGGAGTAGACCCACTGTCGGCTGCCGTCGGGCCACTGGACGTCGAACTCCACCTCGGGCACGCAGGCGAGTCTGAGCGACGGGCGCGCGATGAGGCAATTGGCGGGCGGAGGGCCGGTCCTGACGGTCTGGCCGCGTTGGTCGGTCCACCCAGCGATGGGTGGCCACTCATACCGGCTCCCCCGCCCGAGAACACTGTGACCCGCAGCACAATCCTGCGTCAAGTCCCTCTCGGCGTGCCGTTCGCGCGCCCGGTCGAACACGGTCGGTCACCGGCGGCGCAGGACCTCGCGGGTGAGCTGGTCGACGGCGGTGTGGCCGGTCAGTCCCAGGGTGAGGTCGAACTCGCCGAGCACGTCCTCGACCACCTGGCGCACGCCGTCCTCCCCGGCCACGCCCAGTCCCCATGCGTACGGCCGGCCGAGCAGCACCGCCCGCGCGCCCAGCGCGACGGCGACGAGCACGTCCGCGCCACTGCGGATGCCACTGTCGAACAGGACCGGCACGCGGTCGTCCACGGCATCCACGACGTCGGGCAGTGCATCCAGGGCGGCGATCGAGCGGTCCACCTGGCGCCCGCCGTGGGTGCTGACCACCAGCCCGTCGACGCCCTCCTCGACCGCGCGCCGGGCGTCGTCGGGGTGCAGGACGCCCTTGAGCACGATCGGCAGCCGGGTGCGCTCGCGCAGCCAGGCCAGGTCCGCCCAGGTGATCGAGGGCCGTGAGTAGATGGACAGGAACGTCTCGACGGCTGCCCGGGGCAGCGGCGAGCGCAGGTTCTCCACCAGCGACCCCGGCCAGGCCCTCGCCATCCCGACCAGCGCGCGCACCGCGGCGAGCGTCGGGCGGGGCTGGGGATCGCGGGCGCCCGCCGCCGCGGCCCGTTCCTCGACCAGCCGGCGGAACACCGGGTCCGAGGTGTACTGCGCGATGCCCTTGCCCAACGCGAACGGCAGGTGACCGAGGTCCAGGTCCCGCGGGCGCCAGCCCAGCATCGTGGTGTCCAGGGTGACGACGACGGCGTCGCAGCCGCTCGCCTCCGCCCGACCCAACAGGCTCTCGACCAGCTCGTCGGAGGTCGACCAGTACAGCTGCATCCACCGCGGGCTGTCGCTCATCGCCGCGGCGGTGGTCTCCATCGGCACCGAGGCCTGGTTGGAGAAGACCATCGGGACGCCGATCGACGCGGCCGCCCGGGCGACGGCGAGGTCGGCCTCGGGGTGCACCAACTCGAGGGCCCCCACCGGCCCCAGCAGCAGCGGAGCCGGCAGCCGTCGTCCGAAGAGCTCGACGGAGGTGTCCCGCCGGCTGACGTCGCGCAGCACCCGCGGCACCACCGCCCAGCGGTCGAACGCCGCCCGGTCCGCGCGCTGGGTGTCCTCGTCGCCGGCGCCGCCGGCGACGTAGCCGTAGGCCCGCGCGTCCAGTCGGCGCCGTGCCTCGCGGGCCAGGGCCCGGTAGACGGTGGGCACGCGGGGGTGGCGGCCGTAGACGCCTGCCCGGTAGACCGCGTCCTGCCGTCGCCGTCCGGTCCCCGCCGCTGAGGTCACGCCGACCACCGTAGTGACGCACGTCGCGGCGCTCTGCCGGTGTGCCGGGCCGGTGGTGGCCCCGCGCGTCCCGCCGGACACGCCCGGGACACGCGAGGGGCCGGTGTGGCCTTCCGTGAACTCTCCGCGCATCCGGCACATGATGGGAGACCTTCGTGGGCAGGGGACAGGGCATGTCGGGGGCCAGCTGGAGCGGCGGCGGGCCGGCGGGCCGGGCGCCGTTGATGCTCGGCGCGACCAGCGCTCTGCTGCTCGTCGGCCTGGCGCTGGCCGGTCAGGCAGCCGCCATCGAGGACCCCAGCCGGCCCGCTGCCACCGTGACCCACGGCCCCAGTTGCGGTCCCGGTGAGGTCCGCGTGCAGATCACCAACGGGACCGAGGCACACCGCGTCGCGCTCGTCCTCGACGGCACCACCGAGCAGGACGCCGCCGTCCT
>JAOPVN010000547.1 GCA_025966175.1 Modestobacter sp.
AGGCTGCGGGCGGTCGAGTCACCGAGGGACAGCGCCGACAGCGGCCGGGCGACCAGCCAGGCGATCACCACCCCGGCGGCGAGCACCGGGCCCACCTCGCCGAGCGTGCCGAGGTCCCGGCCGGCGACCGAGCCGACGGTCCAGAAGCGCACCTCGTCGGCCGTCCGCTGGTCCAGCAGGAGCAGCACGCCGATCCCCGCACTGAGCAGGGCGGACAGGGCCGCACCGGCGAGCACCAGTCGGATCGGGTCGTCGCCGGTGCCGCGCAGCCGGGCCGCACCCAGCGCCAGCAGGCAGCCCGTCGCGGCACCGAGCACCGCGACCTCCGGCCCCACGCTGGCGGCGCTGGTCCCGGTCGCGATGGTCAGCACGACGGCGAAGGAGGCCCCCTGGCTCACACCCAGCAGGCCGGGCTCGGCGAGCGGGTTGCGAGCGGCCGCCTGGAGCACTGCACCGGCCAGTCCCAGGGCCAGGCCGACCGCGACGGCCACCAGCGTGCGCGGCACCCGCAGCTGCAGGACGGCGAAGCGGGCGTCGTCGTCACCCCCACCGAGCAGCACCGACAGCGCCCGCAGCGGACCGACGTCCCCGGCCCCGAGGGCGAGGCTGGCCAGCACGGCGGCCCCGAGGACGACGACCGAGGGCAGCAGCCCGCGCCGCACCAGCACGCCGTCCACCAGCAGTCCTCCGCTCCCGACCCGCATGCAGCGGACCTTAAGGTGAGGCTTACCTTACCGACTGCGCCTGACTGTCAGTGCGCATGCCCCCAGGAGGAACCCGACGTGATCAGGAACGGCGCACGACAGCGCAGCCGAGCAGCCGCGACCGTGGCCGCCGCTGCGACGCTCACCCTCGCCCTCGCCGCATGTGGCGGGTCCGGGGAGGACAGCACGGCCACGGCCGCGTCCTCCTCGGCCGGTGCCGACACCACCGTGGCCACCGCCTTCGGGGACGTGACCGTCCCCGCCGAGCCGCAGCGGGTGATCACCCTGGCCGAGTCGGCGCTGGACGTCGCGCTCGGCGTGGGCATCACGCCCGTGGGCACCACCGCCAGCCGCGGCGGCGACAAGCCGTCGGCCTACCTCGGTCAGGACGCCGCGTCGATCCCGATCGTCGGCACGGTGCGCGAGGCCAACCTGGAGGCGGTGCTCCAGACCGAGCCGGACCTGATCCTGGCCGCCAGCGGCCTGCCGCAGGAGCAGTACGACGCACTGACCGCCATCGCGCCCACGGTGGTGCCCGAGGCGGCCGCGACGGGAGAGTGGGAGGCGCCGCTGCACACCTACGCGCAGGCCCTGGGCGCCGACGACGAACTGACCCAGCGACTGGACGCGGTCCTGGCGCGGGCGAAGGCCCTCGCCGACAGCAACGCGCTCAGCGGCACGGCGGCCGTGGTGCGGTGGATGGCGAACGGCCCGGTGATCATGAACGCGAACAACATGCCGGGGCTGCTGCTGCAGGCCGCCGGCGCCGAGCCGGTGCAGGCCGCGGTCGACCTGGCCGCCGCCCCACACAGCGACCCGCTGTCCCTGGAGAACCTCGGCGAGATCGACGCCGACCGGCTCTTCCTCGCCGCCTTCGGCGCCGACGGGGCCAGCGCGCTCGAGGCCGCCCGGACCGAGCCCGCGTTCACCCGGCTGAAGGCCGCGCAGTCCGGCGCGACCAGCAGCGTGGACGGCGGCGTCTGGAGCAGCAGCTCCGGTCCCATCGCCGCCGAGCAGGTCATGGACGACATCGAGGCCGCCCTCCGCTGACCGAGGTCTTCACGTCGGGGCGGCAGCGTGATCAACTTCGGTCCCCTGCCGCCCCGACGACGAGGATCCCGATGCCCGCCACCCTCCTGCTCGTGCACGGCGCCTGGCACACCTCGTGGGCCTGGCAGCCGCTGATCGCCGAGCTGTCCGACATCGACGTCGTGACCGTGGAGCTGCCCAGCTCCGGCACGGACCCGGAGGCGCTCGGCGACCTCACGGCCGACGCCGACGTCGTCCGGGCCGCGCTGGCCGGGATCGAGGGCCCCGTCGTCGTGGTGGGGCACTCCTACGGGGGCCTCCCGATCACCGAGGCGGCGACGGCCGAGTCCGGCGTGGCGCACCTGGTGTACCTCTGCGCCTTCCAGCTCGACGTCGGCGACTCGCTGGTGTCCAGCCTGGGCGGGGAGGTGCCGCCCTGGCAGGAGATCCACGAGACGCACGTCCGGGTCACCACCCCCGAGCCGGTCTTCTACAACGGCGTCGACCCCGAGCTCACCGAGCAGGCGGTGGCGCGCCTGCACCTGCAGTCCACCCGCGCCCTCACCCAGCCGCTGAGCCGGGCCGCCTGGGCGGAGCTGCCCAGCACCTACATCGTGTGCGAGCGGGACCAGGCGATCCCGGTGTTCGCGCAGGAGGCGATGTCGGCCCGGGCCGGCACGGTGCTGCGGCTGGACGCCGGCCACTCGCCGTTCCTGTCCCAGCCCGCCGAGCTCGCCGCCGTGCTGCGCAAGGTGCTCGACCAGGTCGGCTGACTCAGCCGAGGCGCTGCTCCCAGCCGGCGCCGACGGGCACCAGTCGGGCGGTCCGGACGTCGTCGTCCCGGCGGTCCAGCTCGACGACGAGGTGCTCGTCGGCGAGCTGCTCGACCAGGCCGTGTCCCCACTCCACGACGGTCACCGCCTCGTCGGTGGTGGCGTCGAGGTCCAGGTCGTCGACGTCGGCCATGCCGGCCAGGCGGTAGGCGTCCACGTGCACCAGCGGGATCCGGCCGCCGCGGTGCACCCGGGCCAGCACGAACGTCGGCGAGGTGACCGGTCCGGGCACGCCCAGACCGGCCCCGATGCCCTGGGTCAGCGCGGTCTTGCCTGCCCCCAGCGGGCCGGCGAGCACGACCAGGTCCCCGGGGCGCAGCAGCTCCGCCAGCTGCCGGCCGAACGTCTGGGTGGCGGCCACCGTGGGCAGCAGGTGCTCCCGCTTCACAGCGCGGCCGCCACGGCCTGCAGGTCGGCCAGCAGCGCCGCCCGCGGGGCACCGTTCGGCCCGAAGCGGATCGCGGCCGACGGGTGGTAGGTCGCCCAGACCGCGCGTCCGTCCACCTCGTGCGGCCGGCCGCGGACCTGTCCGAGCACGGTGCGCGGGCCGAGGAACCACTTCGCCGAGGAGAGCCCCAGCGCCACGACGACCCGGGCGTCCAGCAGCTCCAGCTGGCGGCGCAACCAACCGCTGCAGCGGGCGACCTCCGGGGCCTTCGGCGTCCGGTTGCCCGGGGGCCGGCACTTCACGATGTTGAGCACGGCGGCCTGCGCGCGGTCCAGTCCCGCCTCGGCGAGCAGCTGGTCCAGCAGTGCGCCGGACTTCCCGACGAACGGCCGGCCGGTCTCGTCCTCGGTGGCCCCGGGGGCCTCACCGACGAGGACCAAGCGGGGCCGTCCGGACGCCGGGACGTCGCCGACGACCACGTGCTCGCGGGTGGCGGCGAGCTCGGGGCAGGCGACGCACGACCGGGCCAGGCCGGCCAGGGTGTCCCAGTCGGGGGCCGCGGCGGCGGTGCGGGCGACCTCGTCGGGGGCCGCGTCGAGGCGGGGCGGTCGGAGGGCGGCCACGGCAGCACCCTACGACCCGGGCCCGGTACCGTCGCCGGACCCACAGCGAGGAGCCTCCGGTGAGCGAACAGGCCGACCCCGGCGACGACCTCCACCGGCTGTCGATGACCGTGCTGATGACGCCGGACATGTCGAACTTCTCCGGCAACGTGCACGGCGGCCTGTTGCTGAAGCTGCTGGACCAGGTCGCCTACACCTGCGCCAGCCGGTACGCGCGCGCCTACGCGGTCGCCCTCTCGGTCGACCAGGTGGTCTTCCGCGAGCCCGTCCACGTCGGCGAGCTGGTGACCTTCGCGGCCAGCGTCAACTACACCGGGCGGACGTCGATGGAGATCGGCATCCGGGTGACCACCGAGGACCTGGTCGCCCGGGAGGTCCGGCACACCAAGAGCTGCTACTTCACGATGGTCGCGCTCGGCCCCGACGGGCGACCGGTGCCGGTGCCCGGTCCTGACCGCAGCGCGCGATCCCGCGGCCCTCAGGCGAGCACCTCCCGCGGTTCGGCGGAGGTGCTCAGCGCGGGCAGCATGATGGCGCCGCCGTGCCGGACCCGGTTGCGCCAGTGGACGACCGCGCCGACGACCAGCGTGAGGAGGATGAACAGCAGGGCGCTCCACTGCAGCCACCAGGTGCCGCCGGTGAGGTCGTAGATGGCGGCCCGCGGCCACACCAGGTTGACCACCATGACCACCTGGTAGACCACGGCGACGACGTTGACCGCGATGCCGAACCGACCCAGGGAGAACAGCGGCCGGCCGTCCTCCGCGACGCCGGACTCCAGGCCCCCGGTCCGTCGCAGCCGCAGCCGCTTGACCAGCAGCGGCAGCGTGACCCCGAGGTAGGCCAGATAGAGCATGGCGATGCACAGCGAGGCCAGGGCGGTGAACACGGCGCCCTGGTTCCAGTTCACGGCCAGCGCGATCGCCGCGCCGACCCCGACCACGATCGAGGTGGCGATCGGCGTGCCGGTGCGCGGTGAGACCCGGCCCAGCACGGCGGAGAAGGGCAACGACCGCTCCCGCGCCATCGAGAACAGCATCCGCGAGCCGGAGGTCTGCACGGCCAGGGTGCACGCGAAGACCGCGATCGCCACGGCCACCAGCAGGATGCGCCCGCCGACGTCGCCGAGCCGGGTGGTCAGGACACCCGCCAGCCCCGTGGTGGCCAGCGTGCCGTCGGTCAGGCTCGGCGCGGCGACGAGGCCGCCCAGCAGCAGGAGCACCCCGCCGAGCCCGGAGACGGTGAGCGCGCGGACGATCGTCCTCGGCGTCGTCCGGCGCGGTGCGTGCGTCTCCTCGGACAGCTCCCCGGCCGAGTCGAACCCCACCATCACGTAGGCCGCCATGAGCGAGGAGGCCAGCCACAGCGGGAGGTAGCTGCCGGCGGCTGCGCCGTCGGTGCTGAACACGACCGAGGGCCCCCGCTCCCCGCGGGCGAAGAGCGCGACCACCAGGGCAGCGACGCCGAGGAGTTCGATGACCACGCCCACCGAGGTGAGCAACGCCATCAGCCGGACCCCGATGGCGTTGACGGTGGTGGTCACGACGAGCAGCAACAGCCCGAGCAGGACGGCGTTCTGGGCGCCGGTCGGGCTGGTCGGGGCGGAGTCCGCGCCGGCGCCACCGATGAGCTGGAACCCCGACCAGATCGAGGGCAGCACGGCCTGCATGGCGATCGCGGCCGTGGCGACGGTGAGGATCTGGCCGATGACCATGACCCACCCGGTGAACCAGCCGAAGTCGGTGCCGGCCAGCCGGCTGGACCACTGGAAGATCGCCCCGGAGATCGGATATCGGGCGGCCAGCTCGGCGAAGCACAGCGCGACGAGCAGCTGGCCGCCGAAGACGGCCGGCCAGGTCCAGAAGAAGGCCGCTCCGCCGAAGCTGAAGCCCAGCCCGAAGAGCTGGAAGACCGTCGTCAGGATCGAGACGAACGAGAAGCCGGCGGCGAACGAGGCGAAGTGCCCGACCCCGCGGTGCAGCTCCTGGGAGTAGCCGAACTCGCCGAGGTCGTCGCGCTCCTGACCGGTGGCGTGGGTCGTCGTCGAGGCGGTGGTCATGGCGCTCAGCTCTTGTTCTTCGGGAGGTGACCGGAGCGGACCAGGCAGCCGAGGGTGTCGCAGATGACCCGGGTGGAGATCAGCGCGGTGATCTCGGCGTTGTCGTAGGGCGGTGAGCACTCGACGACCTCGATCCCGGCCAGCGGCCGGGCGTCGGCGATGATCTGGATGAACTTCAGCACCTCGCGCGGCAGGAACCCACCGGGCTCGGGCCAGCCGGTGCCGGGGACGAACGCGGCGTCCAGGCAGTCGACGTCGAAGGACAGCCAGACCGCGTCCGCGCCGTCCCAGGCGACGTCCAGCGCCCGCTGCGCCGCCTCCTCGATGCCCATCTCCACGCAGTCGGTGACGGTCATGACCGTCGTGCCGCGCTCGCGCCCGACCTTCACCCCCGGGCGCGGGGCCTGCCAGCCGCCGATGCCGATCTGCACCAGGTTCTTCGCCGGCACGTTCGGGAGGTCCGTGGCGTGGAACCACGGCGTGGTGTGCATCCGCTCGTCGAGGTCGGTCTCCTGGGTGTCGACGTGCCGGTCGAAGTGGATGATCCCCAGGTTGCCGCCGCCCAGGTGCGGGGCGACGCCGCGGGTCGTCGGGTAGCCGATCGAGTGGTCCCCGCCGAGCACGACCGGGAAGGCGCCGCTCTCGTAGACGTGGCTGACCGCCTTGGTGATCTGGTCGAAGGTCTTCTCGATGTTGCCCGGGATGGTGAACACGTCACCCAGGTCGGCGATGGTGATCGACTCCCGCAGGTCCACCCCGAGCTCGAAGCTGTAGGGCCCGTAGAGCGCGGAGATCTTGCGGATGCCCTGCGGGCCGAAGCGGGTGCCGGAGCGGTACGTCGTCCCGCCGTCGAAGGGGACCCCCAGGACGGCGACGTCGTACTCCCCCGCCCGGCGCACGTCCTCCACGTAGGGCGCCTTGAGGAAGGTGTTGATCCCGGCGAAGTGCGGCAGCTCCCCGCGCGAGAACGTCGGGATGCTGCGGTCGACGATCGAGTCGGCGCCCTGCAGGCCGAGTTCCAGGCCGCGGGCGATCTCCCGCTCGTGCATCGTCGTGGGCAGCCGCTCCTCGGCCTCGACCGCGAAGCGCGCCTCCGGCCCGTAGTTGTCGTGCAGGTGCGAGGGGCCGTGCGGATGGGAGCGGGACACCGGTGCCTCCGGGAGGGGACGCGGCCGCGCGCGACCGCAGAACGGCCTCCCGGGCTTTTCTCCCGCCGTGGAGCGCGGCCGTGCGGACGGCCGCGCCTGCACCTCTCGGACCAGCCCGGCCGGTGTGTGCGGACACCGGCCGGCGGAACCCTAGGTGCGCCCCGGTGTCGGACCGGGTCACGCACAGCGAAGCGCCGCGCTGTTTCCGCCGCTCGGCCGCGTGGGTTACGTCGCGGCTACGTTCTCCGCACGTCCAGCCACGGTCCGGTCAGCCGGCCGCGCAGCCCAGGGGCCGCCCGGAGAGGGCGAACCCGGAGAAGTCGGCGTGCTGGTCGGCCGAGGGCGCCCAGCTGGGGTCGTCACCGCCGAAGAAGGTGGAGAAGAAGAGGCCGTCGATCCGCAGGCCGGGCACGGTTCGGTACATCAGCTGGTCGTCGGCGTAGACCTGCTTGCCGTCGAGCCACACCGTCACCGCCCCGTCGTCCTTCCCCGGGGTGTTCAGGACGACCTGCTGCTCGACGCACAGCCACCGGCCCCGCGGCCAGGTCCAGTCCCCGCGGCCCAGGCTGGTCCCGGACTCGCCCGGGGCGTACAGGTAGACCTCGCCGGCCCCCTGCCGACGCCACATCAGCCGGGTCGAGAAGCCGTTGGTCCCGTCGGGCTGCTCGCCCCCACTGACCTCCGTGCCGCCGTAGAGGCCCGGCAGCTTGCCGCCCTTGACGAACTGGAAGTCGTCGGCGAACCGGACCCAGTAGCGCAGGTACTCCGCGTCGACCGGCGCACCCAGGACCGGGAGGAACACCTGCATCCCGCCGCCGGGAGAGTGGTACCGGCGGCTCGCCGAGGGGCTCACCGAACCCTGGGGATAGGTGATCCGCAGCGCCGGGCCAGCCGGCCCACCGGGCCCGGGCTCGACCAGCTGCCAGCGGTCGAGCCCGAAGGACCCGTCCTGCTGCGGGGCGACGGCCGGGCCGAAGACCGCCTGGAGCTGCTCGGCGACCTGCGACATCCCCGCCGATCCCCCCGGCGCACCCGACGGCGCACCCGACGGCGCACTCGACGGCGCACTCGACGGTCCGGCGGACTCCCCCTGCCCCTGGTTCCCGTGCTCCGGCGACCCGCTCGTACAGCCGGCCAGCGCGAGCCCGGCGATGAGCGCGCAGATCCCCGCCCGTCTCGCCGTCGTCATCCGGAGAGCGCCCGGGCCCGGCGCCGCCCCGGCACGACCCACCGGGCCAGTCGGCGGACGGCGAACACGGCGGGGACCCCGAGGATCCCGGCCCACAGCACCAGCAGCGGGTTCCACCGGAACACCCGGCCGATCTCGCTGGCCAGCCCCTCGTCCCGCACCGCCTGGCCGGCGACGACGAGCGGGGTGGACGCGCCGACCAGCTCGTTGCCGGTCAACCGGGCCGCGCCCGGCTCCGGGAGGGCGATGCTGGCCCAGCCACCCCTCACCTCGTTGCCGCGCACCTCGATGCCCGCGGCAGCGCTGAGCACGTCCACACCGGCGAAGCGGCTGTCGACGACATGGTTGTCCGAGATCCGTACGGAGGCGTCGTTCTTCACCCGTACCCCGACGTGATTGCGCTGCAGCACGTTGCCGGTGACCACCGTGCCCACGCCCCCCTCGATCTCGATGCCGCTGCCGTCGTTGTCGTGGGCGCGGTTGCCGATCAGCTGGTTGTCGTTGGAGGGCAGCCGGGCAGCGGCCCCCTCCGCGGAGTCCTCCGACCGGCCGTCGTCGATCATGAAGCCGTGACCGCGGTTGTCATAGGCGACGTTGTCGCGCAGCACGTTGCGGTCACATCCCCGCGAGAAGATGAACCCGTGCCGGCCGTTGCCGTGTGCCGCGTTCCGCTCGACCAGGAAGTCGTTGCTCAGGTCGTGCGGGTCGAAGCCGTAGGCCGCGTTGTCGGCGAAGGTGTTGTCCGTGAAGCGCATGCCCACTGCCTGGAAGGTGTAGGCGCCGAACCAGTTGTCGTGCAACGTCGAGGACTCCACCACCCCGGTGGCCGGCACCGGGGGCGTGCCGGCCGGGCGTTCCCCGGCCCGCCAGGCCACGCCGGAACTGGTGCCGGTGCCGAACCCGAGGTGGCCGATGTCGGCATGGCTGATGTCCATCCGGCCGCCGAAGACCACCAGGAACGACCGGCCGTCGCTCGGGTCGTCGTCCGCCCTCCCGGCCGCGTCGTCCCAGGAGGAGATCCGGACGGGTTGTGCCGCCGTCCCCCGCACGTCCACCTCTCCCCCGCGGCTGATCACGGTGGTGAAGCCGTCCGGCCGGCTGGACAGCCGGACGTCGGGGGTCGTGGCACCGTCGATGGTCAGCCGCGCGCCGGCCGGCACGTCGATGCTGGCGCGCAGCAGCAGCGCACCGTCCAGGACCTGGAACGCCGCCGGTAGGAGCTGCTGCACCTCGGCCAGGCCGTAGGGCTCGGCCCGGGGTGGGAGCACCACCGTCGGCACCCGTTCGGGGAACGTCGGCGGCACCACCTGCGGTGCGGTCAGCAGCCCTGCCTCGTCCGTGACCCGCCGGCTCCGCTGCAGCTCCCGAGCCTGCACCGCGGCGAGCACGGGCTGCTTGCCCAGCGGCAGCGGGTCGTACGCCGGCGGACCCGGCGGCAGGTCCGGACGCTGGTAGGCCACGGCGATGAAGGCGAGGAACGCCGGGAGTGCGATGACGAGGAGGACAGCGACGACGAGTCGCCGCCACCGCAGCTCAGCCCTGACCGGCATGTCACGCCACCTCCGCCGACGGCACGGCGATCTCGGCCTGCCCCTGCACGCGTTCGCCCTCCTGGCGGGTCAGCCAGCCCTGCTTGTTCATGGTCAGCGCCGCCCAGAGCTTCGTCGGCAACGCGATCCCCACGATGACGAGCGCCACCAGCGGGGCGAGCACGACCTCGCGCGGGTTCTCCAACAGGTGCGAGGTGGCCCGCACCGCACGCCCGACCACCGCCCAGCCCAGCACGATCGCAGCGGCGAGCCAGCCACCGCCGATGACCCAGTGCGTGCCGTACCAGACGGCCGCCCCCATCGACGCGGGCGTCAACAGGATCTGCAGCACCGTGACCTGGGTGATGAACGGTTGTCGCCACAGCCAGCCCTGGGACAGCGCCGTCAGGTAGCAGCGGTAGGAGTTGCGGCTCCACCGCATGCGCTGCCGGGCGAAGGCCCGCAGGTCCGCCGGGAACATGGAGTCCGCCTGGGCCGTGTCCTGGTGCACGGTGCGGTAGCCGGCGGCCAGGGTCAGCCAGGTCAGCCGGCCGTCGTCGCCGGCAACGCACTCCCGGCCCAGGAACAGCTCGTGCTCCAGCGCGGGCATGAGCGGTCGGATGACGTCCCGGCGGTAGGCCGCCGTCCGTCCGGACAGGCACGCCACGCCGCCGCGCCGGGACATTGCCGGCACGTAGTCGAGGTAGCGCGTGTTGAGCATCCAGTACGCGACGCGGCGCCAGACGTTGGTCTGCGGCAGGTAGACGTGCTGCCGGCTGCCCACCCCGCCCACCTGGCGGTCGACGAAGGGCATCTGCACGGCCGCGAGCAGGCCGGGCCGCCACTCGGTGTCGCTGTCGGCGAAGACGACGATCTCTGCGGTCGCCGCCCGCACACCCGCCCCCAGCGCGCCGCGCTTACCGGTGTGCCGCCACTCGAGGACGTGCACCCGGTCGAGCCCGAGCCCCCGGATGTGGGCGAGCAGTGCGTCGTCCCGGTCGTCGACGACGAGGATCACCTCGGTCGGTTCCTCACGCAGCCAGGTGCGCAGACACCGCTCGAGCACGTCCGGGTCCTCCCGGTAGACCGGGACGACGACGGACGTGGTGGTGCGGAAGTCGTTGACGACCGGCCGGTAGGCGTGCCGGGAGAGCATCCGCCGGACGAACCAGACCGTCCACGACAGCAGACCGATCAGGCCCAACGGCCACCAGCCGTGCACCGCCTCCGAGTCGGCGACGGGCGTGGGCGCGGTGTAGGCGAAGACCGTCGGATCGGCCTTGTCCAGGGTGCTGCCGCGCAGGGTGCGGACCGTGACGTCGACCTCGCCGATGGCGGGGCGCACCGGGGTGGTGACCCGCAGCTCGGTCTCGGAGACCACGGTGATCCCGGTGGCGGCCACGTTGCCGAAGCTGACCTCCGTGGCATCGCCGAGGTGCTCGCCCCGCAGCGTCACCTCGGTTCCGCCGTCGGTCGGCCCGGAGGACGGCGAGACCGAGTCGACCACCGGGGTCTCGACGTAGCCGAAACGGTCGGCAGGCTGCGCCGGGGTCGTGCCGCCGAGGTTGGTCACGAGCACGTCCACCGGCCCGGGGAGGTTCTGGGCGGGGGCGATCACCTGCACCTCGTTCCGCGCCACGGTGACCACCTCCGCCGGGGTCGAGCCGAAGCGCACCTCGCTGGTCCCGTCCAGGTCGGCTCCGCGGATCGACACCAGCGTTCCCCCGCCGACCGCACCGGTGGCCGGAGCGACCTCCTGCAGCGTCGGCGGACGGACGTAGCGGAAGTCGACCGGCGAGTCGCCGGCGCTGCGCCCGGTGCGGGTCAGCACGCGCACGTTGACGTTGCCCTCCTCGGCCCGGGGCGGGGCGGTCACCTCCAGCTCGCCGTCGGAGAGAACCTCCAGCTCGGTGCCCGGAACGCCACCGAACAGGACCTGCGTGGCGCCGGTCAGCCGCCGGCCGGTGATCTGTACCCGGATGCCTCCGGCGGTGCTGCCGGAGGTGGGCGAGGAGCCGGTGAGCACTGGGACGACGGGCGTCGGCCGTAGTCGCGGATGGGCGCTGGAGATGCCGGCGGTGGCTCCCGCAGGCGGCCGCCGCAGCGACGCCGGGGTCGCCGCGCCGCTGGTCGGCGCGGGGGTGCCCGGGCTGACGGACGGCGCGGGGACGGGAGCAGGTGCCGGCGCGGCACTCCTGATCGGCGGTGCCGCGGGCGGCGGTGGGGGGACGGGTGCCGGCGTGGGGCCCGGCGTCGATGTCGGACTCGGCGACGGGGCTTCGTCCCCCCTGGCCCCGGATGCCGATGCCGCACTGGCCGGGGCCGGCAGCAGCGGACTCGTGGCGAGCACGGTCACCGCTACCAGGACGGGCCCGGTGCGGAACCTCCAGCTTCCCGCGCTCCCCTCGCCCCGCCGCGCTCGTGTCCGGGTGGGCAACCGCCGACCGGCGGACCTCCAGGCAGGTGGTAACAGATGGACGCATGACGAGCGGATGATGATCTCCCCCGGCGTTGCGGCTCGGTGCATCGCGGCATGGGACGGGCCCCTCTGCTCAGGACCGCGCTGACGCCGACGGCCGGGCGTCAACCCCTCGGACCGCCCACATCGTTCTGGCAGTTCGCACTCGCGTTCCGCGCACCGCCCCGGTCGTGCGGACGCCGGCTCGCGAGCCCTGCACCCCGGTGTGCTCCACCGGATGACGCACGGCGAAGCTACCGTTGCCGGCGGCTGAACGGCGTGTGTTGCGCGGGTTACGCCCTCGCGCCCTGTCGGTCGGTGAGGTCTCCGCCGCAGACGGTCAGGCCTGGCGACGGTCCGCTAGCTGCGCCGCACCGACCGCTGCTCGGCGAGGACCCGGCGGAACAGCTCGGAGAGCGCCGCGGTGACCTGGTCCGGTTTCTCCAGCAGCACGAGGTGCCCGGCGCCGGGGACGACGAGGAACTGCACGGAGTCGTGCCCCGCCCGCTGCAGCTCTGCCACGAGGCGCTCGCTGTGCGCCATCGGGATCATCTTGTCCGCGTCCCCGGTGAGCACCAGGGTGGGCACCCGGCGCAGCGGCTCGATGGCTCCGCTGGCGTCCAGGCCGGCGATGGCCGGGTAGAGCTCGGCGATCACATCGACCGGCGTCCCGGCGATCATCGCGTCGACGTAGCGGCCCAGCGCCGGGTCGACGTCGGTCGAGGCGAAGGACAGCGACCAGGTCGCTGCCGACACGATGCCCTTGGCCAGCTTGCGGGTGTGCTCGGCGATCATCGGCCGGCGGCGCATGGTCCACGCGGCCACCGGCAGCACCGCCGCGCGCACCCGGGTCAACAGCTGGGGCAGGCCGAAGTCCAGGTCGGCGAGGTTGCCGCTGGAGGTGGAGATCAGCGCCACCCCGGCGATCCGGGTGCCGAACAGCTCGGGCCGGCGCTGGGCGAGGGTGAGCACGGTCATGCCGCCCATCGAGTGCCCGACGAGCACCACCGGCCCGCGCGGCGCCCGCGCGGCGAGCACCGATTCCAGGTCGGCGGCGAGCTGGTCGATGGTGGCGTGCGCGGCGTCGCCGCGGGCGGACGCGCCGTGCCCGCGGTGGTCGTAGAAGACCAGCCGGGCGGTCGGGCGGTGGCCGTTGGCGGTGGCGAGCTGGGCAGCGAGGTCGCGACGCTGGAAGGTCCACGACGCCATCGACAGGGCGTAGCCGTGCACGAGGACGACGGTCAGCGGCGCGTCGAGCGGGCCGATCTCCTCGACCGCCAGGAGCACCCCGTCGTCGGCCTGCACCAGCGCGGTGCGATCGGCCGGCCGGCTCTGGGCGCCCAGCGGGTCCTGCTGGCGCAGCTCGCGGGCCGGGACGTCGGCGACCAGGCGGCCGTCGTCCCCGGCCTGCCCGGCCACCTGGTTGGCCCGGATCCGGGACGTCGCCGACCGGGTGACCGCCACCCCGACCGCGGTGCCCGCGGCGGCCACCCCGACCACCGCGCCGATCAGCCCCGCGGTGCGGCCGAGGTGGTGCGCGCTCCCGGTCGTCCCCTTCGACATCAGGCGACGCCGGCGGACCCGACGTGGCGCCGGCGGAACCGCCCGCCCACCCGGGTGACCAGCTCGTAGTGGATGGTGTCGGCCGCGTCGGCCCACTGCTGCGCGGTCGGCTCGCCGTGCTCCCCGGAGCCCCAGAGCACGACCGTGTCGCCGGGGGCGATCGGGTCGTCGCCGACGTCGAGCACGAACTGGTCCATGCAGACCCGGCCGGCGATCGTCCGCTGCGCCCCGGCAGCGAGCACGGGGGCCCGGTTGCCCGCAGCGCGCGGAATCCCGTCGCCGTAACCGACCGGCACCAGGGCCAGGGTCGTCTCCTTGTCCGGGGAGTAGGTGAGCCCGTAGGAGACGCCGACGCCGGCGGGCACCCGCTTGGTGAGGAGGACGCGCGCCTGCACGGTCATCGCCGGGCGCAGGCCGTACTGCGCGGGGTCGCCGCCCAGCGGGTCCAGGCCGTAGAGGGCGACCCCGGGGCGGACCATGTCGTACCAGGTCTCCGGCAGCGCGATCGTGGCCGCGGAGTTGGCCAGGTGCCGGCGGGCCTCGGTCAGGCCGGCCGCCCGGGCCAGCGCGACCGCCTCCTCGAACACCCGCACCTGGGCGCCGATCGCCGGGTGGGTGGGGGCGTCGGCGTAGGCCAGGTGGCTCCACAGCCCGGTGACGCTCACCTCGCCGTCGGCCTGCGCCCGCGCCGCGGCGGCGACCAGCCCCGGCCAGGCCTCCGGCGTGGCGCCCTCCCGGGACAACCCGGTGTCGGCGAACAGGTGCACCCGCGCGGTGGTGCCGGTGGCGCGGGCGGCGTCGACCACCTCGGCGAGAGCCCACTCGGCGTTGACCGACACCTCGACGTCGGCCGCGAGCGCGGCGGCGTAGTCCTCGCTCGGCCCGTTGAGCCAGGCCAGCAGCGGCGCGCCGATCCCGGCGGCGCGCAGCGCCAGCGCCTCCTCGATCACCGCGACACCCAGTGCATCGGCGCCCCCGGCCAGCACGGCGCGCGCGGCCGGCACGAGGCCGTGCCCGTAGCCGTCAGCCTTGACCACCGCCATCAGCGGCCGGCCGACCCGCTCCCGCAGCACCGCGGTGTTGGCCGCGATGGCGTCCAGGTCGACGACCACCTCGGCCCGGCTGTCGAGCCCCTGCTGCAGCTGCGTCACGGTCCCAGTGTCCCAGGCGGCCGCGCTCAGCCGGCGCTGCCGCGCAGCCGGGCCACCGTCTCCGGCAGGCGACGGATCAGATCCCCGGCGATCAGCGGACCGTGCTCGGCGGCCAGCTGCCCGGCCCGGCCGTGCACGTGGGCGGCGACCGCGGCGGCCTCCCCCGGCGGCAGGCCGGTCGCCAGGACCGCACCCAGGATCCCGGCGAGGACGTCGCCGGTGCCCGCCGTGGCCAGCCACGAGGTGCCGGTGCCGTTGACGTAGGCGCTGCCGTCGGCGTCGGCGACCACCGTCGCGTCGCCCTTGAGCAGCACGGTGCAGCCGAGCTGCGCAGCACCGCGGCGGGCGCCAGCGACCCGGTCGGTGCCGATGTCGCCGAAGATGCGGGCGAACTCGCGGTCGTGCGGGGTGAGCACGGTGGGCGCCGTCCGGTCGCCCACCAGCGCGGGCTGCTCGGAGACCAGGGTGAGCGCGTCGGCGTCCACCACCACCGGCAGATCGGTGCCGAGGACCTCGGCGAGCACGCTGCGGGCGTCGTCGTCGGTGCCCATCCCCGGACCGACGACCCAGGCCTGCACCCGGCCGGCGTCGTCCGGGCGACCGGAGGTGACGATCGCCTCCGGCCACGCGGCTCGGACGCCCTCGGCCGCGGTGCCGGCGTAGCGGACCAGGCCCGGGCGGGCGCGCAGCGCGGCGCCGGTGCAGAGCACGCCCGCGCCGGGGTAGGTGGCCGAGCCGGCGATGACCCCGACCACGCCGCGGGAGTACTTGTCGTCACCGGGATCCGGGGCCTCCAGGTGCACGACCACGTCGGCGTCGGTCAGCTGCACCGCGTCGGGGGGCGGCAGGTGCTCGCCCAGGCCGATGTCGACCAGGTGCACGGTGCCGGCGTACCCGCGTCCCTCGCCGACGACCAGCCCGGTCTTGACCGCACCGAAAGTGACCGTGTGCTGGGCGGGGAACGCCTCGCCGGGCACCTCACCGGTGTCCGCGGCGACACCGCTGGGGACGTCGACGGCGACCAGCAGCCCGGGCCCGGCGGCCGCCGCGCGCACGAGCTGCGCGGCGTCGTCCCGCAGGCCACCGGAGGCGCCGATCCCGACGATCCCGTCGAGCACCAGGTCCGCGCGGTGGAGCCGGCTGTCGGCGGCCCCTCCGACCCGACCGCCCGCCCGCCGGAGCGC
>JAOPVN010000554.1 GCA_025966175.1 Modestobacter sp.
AAGCTCGCGGCCCGGCGGGCGGCCGCCGCGCCCAGCCGGGCACGCAGCTCCGGGTCGTCGGCGAGCCGGCGCAGCGCCGTGGCGAGCGCGGGAACGTCGCCCGGCGGGACGACGAGACCCTCCTCGCCGTCGCGGGCCAGGTGCGGGAGGTTGCCCGCGGCGTAGCCGACCACCGGCAGCCCGAACGCCATGGCCTCGCCGTAGACGGTGCCGTACGGCTCCCGCGAACTGGCCAGTGCGAAGGCATCCGCGGCGGCATAGAGCGCCGCGACCCCCTCGACCGGGAGCGGCCCGTGGACGACGACCCGCCCCGACAGGTCCGGTCGGGCCAGCCGGTCCCGCACCCGTGCGGCGTAGCCGGGCTCGGCATCCGGGTCCCCGACCAGGTGCAGCGTTCCCGCGTCGTCCGGCAGCCGGCCCACCGCCTCGAGCAGGTCCAGCAGCCCCTTCCGCGCCACCCAGTTGCCGACCGACAGCAGCGCCGAACGCCGTCCGCGCCGCAGGTCCCCGGGCGACGGGCCGGGGGAGGGGGCCACGTCCCGGCCGGGCGGGACGACACTCAGCCGCGCGCGGGGCAGCCCGCCGGCCTCGAGCTCGTCGGCGAGCGCCGCACTGGCCGCCAGCAGCCGGGGGGTGGCGCGGTAGGCCCACCGGTCGAGCACCGCCTGCGTCGTCGTCCGCACGGACGCGTGGTCGATCCCGCCGGGCGGCTGGTGGAGGATCGCGACCACCGGCGTGCGCGGCCGCCGGGCCGGCAGCCACGGCGCCACGTACCCCGCGGCGATGCTGTCCAGCAGGACCACGTCGGGGTGCTGCCTGGCCAGCCGCCGCAGCACCCACGGCCCGGCGGCGATCGGCAGCGGGAAGGGCGCGGCCGGCACCGGGACGAACCGGACCCGCACGCCGAACCGGGGCGCCAACGCGGCGATCCGCTGGTGGTAGAGGTAGCCGCCGGTGAGCGTCGCCGGGTCGCCGAGGGTGACCAGCGAGACCATGAGGGCGTGCGCATCGTCCACGTCGCGCCGACGCCCTTCGGCGCCGGCGGCCTGCTGGGGGGCGGCGAGCGGTACCCCGTCGAGCTGGCCCGCGCGCTGGCCCGGCACGCCGACGTGGAGCTGGTGACCTTCCGACCCCGCCCCGGGACCGTCCGCGACCGGTCCGGCCTGCGCATCCGCGCGCTGCGCCCGGTCGGCCACGGCCGCAGGCACCCGGTGCACCCGCTCGCGCCGCAGCTGCCGTGGGCGCTGGCCGGCGCCGACGTCGTGCACACCCACCACACCCGGAGCGCACCGAGCCGGCTGGCGGCCGTGGCCGCGCGGGCCCGGGGCCAGCGGCTGGTCACCACCGATCACGGGCTCGGCGCAGGTGGCTGGCTCGGGCTGCTGCCTGCCCTGTTCGACCGGTTCCTGACCGTGTCGCAGTTCTCCGCGTCGGTGCTCGGTGTTCCCGCCCACCGGACCAGGGTGGTCTATGGCGGGGCCGATGAGCAGCGGTTCGCGCCCGACCCGGACCGTCGCCGCGACGGCGTGCTCTTCGTCGGGCGGCTCACCCCGCACAAGGGGATCGACCGGCTGCTCCGCGCACTGCCCGCGGGCGCCCGGCTGACCGTGGCCGGCACCGGCGGGCACGACGCCCGACTGCCCGGGCGGGAGTACCCGCTCCTGCTGCGGGAGCTCGCCCGCGACCGCGACGTCGCGTTCCCCGGTGCGGTGCCCGACACCGACCTCCCCGCCCTGCACCGCGGTGCGGCGGTCTTCGTGCTGCCCACCGTGAAGGACGATTGCTACGGCCGGCACTTCGCCATCTCCGAGCTGCTGGGGCTCAGCGTGCTCGAGGCGATGGCCAGCGGGACCCCGGTGGTGGCCAGCCGGCTGGACGGACTCCCCGAGGTGGTCCGCGACGGAGAGACGGGGTTCCTGGTGACGCCGGGGGACGTCGACGAGCTGCGGGACCGCCTCGCGCAGCTGCTCGGCGACCCCGCGCTGGCCGCCCGGATGGGACGGCGCGGCCGTGAGCTGGTGCTCGAGCGGTTCACCTGGGAGGCCTGCGCGCAGCGGTGCCTGGCCGCGTACGAGGAGCTGCTGCGCCTCGCGAGTCACACCGGCGCGGTGTAACCGCCGAACGCCGTCGCCGACTCCCAGACGCGCACGGCCAGCGTCACGTCCGGCTGCCGGCCGAGCGCGCCGGCGAGCCGTCCGTGCACCCACCGCGCGAACACCTCGACGGTGATGGCTCCCGCGTCGTCCGGCAGGACCTGCTCCAGGTCGGCGTCCGCGACCTGCGCCGCGGCGTTCCGCAGTGCCTGGTCCAGCAGGTCCAGGTCGACCACCATGCCGCGCGCGTCGAGCTCGTCCCGGTGGACGACGACGTCGAGCCGGTAGTCGTGCGAGTGCCGCTCGCCCTCCGGTGGCGGCAGGCCCGGCATCACGTGGAAGGCCCGTACCTGCAGCGCTGTCCCGGTCTCGTACATGCGGCCATGGATAGCGCATCGGTCAGGCGTAGCGCAGGGCTGTGTGCACGACGCCCGGAGCCCGGCGGTCCAGCGCCTCGTAGGCCCGGGCTGCCTCGTCGAACGGGAACTCGGTCGTGGCCAGGGCCGCCAGTGGCAGGACGTCGAGCAGGGCGGCGGCGGCGGAGCGGCGGCGGGCGACGTCCCAGCGGCCGGCGAGCGCGGCCGGGATGGTCGACACCTGGCTGCTGCGGATGGTCAACCGGCGCCGGTGGAACGCACCGCCCAGCGGCAGCGGGACCTGCTGCCGGCCGTACCAGGATCCGACGAGGGCGGTGCCCTCGTGGGCCAGCAGGGGCAGCGCGGCCGCGAGGGCGGCCGGGGCACCGGACAGCTCGACGAGCAGTGGCACGCCCGCGGCCGGGAGCCGGGCCGGCAGCTCCTCCGGGGCGACCGCGGGGATGCCCAGCGAGCGCGCCAGTTCGCGACGCTCGGCCAGCGGATCGGCGGCCAGGACGTCGGCTCCGGCCCGCCGGAGCAGCAGGGCGGTGAGGATGCCGACCGCGCCGAGCCCGAGGACGACGACGGTCTCCTGCATCACCTGACCGGCGTCCAGGCTGACCTGCAACCCCGTCTCGACCAGCGGGAACAGCGTCGCTTCCCGGGACCCGATCCCGGCCGGCAGCGCCACGACGTCGGACTCGTCGACGACGAACCGGTCCTGGTGGGGATGGAAGGCGAACACGAGCGTCCCGGCCGGGATGCCGGTGGCGCGCTCGACCTCGCCGACACAGCTGTAGCCGTACGGGAACGGGTAGCCGAACGTGCCGCCGAGCGCGCCGAGTCGTTCGTCCAGCGGGAGGTCGGGGTCGACCAGTCCGCGGTAGCCGAGCAGCTCGGTGCCGGTGCTGATGCCCGAGTGCAGGGTCCGGACGAGCACCTGGCCGGGGCCGGGCTCCGGGACGTCGACGGGCGCCAGCTCCACCCGCCGCGGGGCCACGAACAGCAGTCGGCGGGCCTGCACGCCAGTTCGCCTCCCGGGGAACTCGACCGCGTCTGTTCCGGCCGGGCGACGGTAGCGTGCAGATCCCGGTGCACGCGCGAGCGAGGAGTCGGGCCGATGGGTGCTGCAGCGTCGCAGGGAGACCGCCGACCGCCCCGGGAAGTGGCCTCCGCACCCATCCCGACGCCGTACGGCGAGTTCCAGGCCCGAGCGTTCGACAGCCCGTCCGGGCACGTGCACCTCGCGCTGGTGGCCGGCGTGATCGGCGACGGCGGCTCGGTGCTCACCCGGCTGCACTCGGAGTGCCTCACCGGTGACGCACTGGGCTCGCTGCGCTGTGACTGCGGCGTCCAGTTGCGGTCGGCGCTGCGGACCGTCGCCGCCGAGGGCCGCGGCGTCGTGCTCTACCTCAACGGCCACGAGGGGCGCGGCATCGGCCTGATCGACAAGCTGCGGGCCTACGTCGAGCAGGACGCCGGCGCGGACACGGTCGACGCGAACCTGCGGCTCGGGCTGCACGCCGACCTGCGTGACTACGGCGACGCCGCGGCCGTGCTGCGGGCCCTCGGCGTCCGGTCGGTGCGGCTGCTGTCCAACAACCCGGCGAAGGCCGACGGGCTGGAGCACAACGGGATCGCGGTCGAGTCGTTGCGGGCGCTGAGCACCGCCGCACATCGGCGCAACCGGGCGTACCTGGAGACCAAGCAGGCGCGGTTCGGCCACCTGCGGCCGGCCGGCGCCGGGCTGGACGAGCTGCCCGAGGCGTCGGTCGACGTCGGTGCCCTGCTCGGTCCGCTGCGGCCCCGCGCCGACCGGCCGGCCGTCGTCCTCAAGTACGCCCAGACGATGGACGGGCGGATCGCGACGCACACCGGCGACGCCAAGTGGATCAGCGGCGAGCCCGAACGCCGGGTGGCGCACGCGATGCGGGCGGGCTGCGACGCCGTCCTCGTCGGGGCCCGCACGCTGCTGCAGGACGACCCGCAGCTGACGGTCCGGATGGTCCCCGGCGCGTCGCCGCTGCGCGTGGTGCTCGACTCCACCCTGCGCACGCCGCTCACCGCGAAGGTGCTGTCCGAGGACGCCGCGACGCTGCTCCTCTGCCGGCCCGACGCCGACCCGGCGCGTCGCCGGGCCCTCGCCGCCACCGGGGTGATGGTCCGCGATGTGGGGGGCGGTCCCGGGGGGCTGCGGATCCCGGAGGTGCTGGGCCTGCTCCGCTCGCTGGGCATCACGTCCCTGCTCGTCGAGGGTGGCGGCCGGGTCATCACCTCGATCCTGCGGGCCGGTGCGGTCGACCGCGTGGTGGTCTCGGTGTCCCCGACCATCATCGGCGCCGGGGTGGACGCGGTCGGCCCGCTGGGGATCAGCCGGGTCTCCGAGGGGATCCGGCTGGTCAACCGGTCCGTGTACCTGGCCGGCGACGACGTCCTGATGGGCTTCGACGTGGAGCGCGCATCGGGCGTACCGAACCGGTAGTCCCGGCCCTCTCCCGGGGTTGCCCCCGGGGCCGGGAGGGCCATCATGAGACGGACGGGCCCCAGCACCGGGCCTCCGCCGTCCCGGGGAGGCCCGGTGGAGCGTGCCGACCGCGGGTCATGGGCCCCGACCACCGGGGCCGCCCCTCCCGGGGCCGTGCTCCTGGTGATCGACTCCCTCGACGGAGGCGGCGCCGAGCGCTACGTCGTGGACCTCGCGATCGCCCTCCGGGGCCGCGGATGGCCGGTCGAGGTCGCCTGCTCGACCGGGGGAGTGCGGGCCGGCGCGCTGACCGACGCCGGGATCCCGGTGTCGGTCCTCCTGGGTGGGCTGGTGAAGCGGCGGGTCAGCGGCGGGTACGGCCGGGCGCTGCGGCGGCTGGTCCGGGACCGTCGTCCGGCCGTCGTGCATGCGCACCTCTACGCCAGTGCGGCCGCCGCGGTCGTGGCGACCCGGGGGCTGTCCGTCCCGGTCGTCCTCACCGAGCACACGGAGGCGCCGTGGCGTGATCGCGCGGCCCGCGCGATCAGCCGCCGGGTCTACCAGCGTGTGGACCACGTCGTGGCGGTCTCGTCGGCCATCCGGGACACGCTCGTCGGCACGTACGGGGTGCCGTCCGGGCGGGTCGATCTGCTCCTCCCGGCCACCGCCGCCCCGGCCGCGGCTCCCCGCCGCGCGACCGGGGGCACGGCCGCGACGGTCGGGGTGGTGGGCCGGCTGGTGCCGGAGAAGGGCGTCGACGTCTTCCTCCGCGCGGTCGCCCTGGTGTCCGCCGCCGTCCCCGCCGCGCGGTTCGTCGTGGTCGGCGACGGGCCGCTCCGAGCCGCCCTGGAGGACCGGGCCGTGTCGCTGGGCCTGACCGGGGTCGTCACCTTCACCGGCTTCCGGCCCGACGCACCGCAGTTGATCGCCGGTCTCGACGTGCTGGTGGTGCCCTCCCGCTCGGACGGCTCACCGCTGGTCGTCTGCGAGGCCATGGCCGCCGGCATCCCGGTGGTCGCCAGCCGGGTCGGCGGCCTGCCGGACCTGGTGGCGCACGGTGACAGCGGTCTGCTGGTGCGGCCGGAGGACCCCGCGGATCTCGCCCGTTCGCTGGTGCGCCTGCTGCGCGACCCCGCGGCGGCACAGGCTCTCGGCCGCCGGGGACGGCAGCTGGCGGAGGCGCGGTCGCACGCCCGGCTGGTGGACCGGATGACCGAGGTCTACGCCGCCGTGGCCCGGTCGGCCGTGCCCGCGCTGGCCTGAGGTCGCCCGGACCGCGCGCCGGGAAGGGGGCTGCGGACCCGGCGGCGCCGCTACCCTCTGCCCGCGTCGGCGAGAGGGGACCGGCATGACCGGAGCGGCGGCAGGCTCCGACGGTGCGCGGCCGGTGGGGATCGGCGTCATCGGCTTCGGCTGGATGGGGAACGTGCACGCCCGGGCCTACGCGCGGGTCCGGCACCACTTCCCGGACCTCGGCGTCGTCCCGGAGCTCGTGCTGGTGGCCGACGACGTCCCCGGTCGCGCCGCGGCGGCCGCCACCCAGTTCGGGTTCGCCGGCGCGGTGCAGGACTGGCGGGACGTGCTCACCGATCCCCGGGTGCACGCGGTGAGCGTCACGGCGCCGAACTGGCTGCACCGGGAGATCGGGACCGCAGTCGCCGAGTCCGGGCGGCACCTGTGGATCGAGAAGCCGGTCGGGCTGAGCGCCGAGGACGCGCGCGCAGTGGCCGCCGCCGTCCGGGCCGCCGGCGTGCAGAGCGCCGTCGGGTTCAACTACCGGAACGCACCCGCGGTGGCGCTCGCCCGGCAGCTGATCGCGTCCGGTGACATCGGCCGGGTCACGCACGCCCGGTTCCACTTCCTCAGCGACTACGCCGCCTCCCCGGCGGGAGCGCTGACCTGGCGCTACGATCGGGCCCGGGGTGGCAACGGCGTCCTCGGCGACCTCGCGTCGCTCGCCGTCGACCTGGTCCGGTACATGCTCGGGGACATCGCCTCGGTCGTCGCCGACACCGCCGTCTTCCTGCCGGAGCGGCCCCGGGCCACCGGACCGACCGCCGGCCACGTGCAGGCGGCGGGAGGGGCGCCCGGCCGGGTGGAGAACGAGGACTACGTCGCCGCGCTGCTGCGGCTGGCCTCAGGTGCGCGGGCCGTGCTGGAGGCCAGCCGGGTCACGGTGGGGGAGCAGAACACCTACGGGTTCGACGTGCACGGCACCGCGGGCCGGCTGATCTGGGACTTCCGCCGGATGGGGGAGCTGGGGGTCGCGCGCGGGAGCGCGGCCCAGGACCAGCCGGTGAGCACGGTGTACGTCGGTCCGGGAGACGGCGACCTGGGAGCGTTCCAGCCAGGCGCCGGGATGGCCATGGGCTATGACGACCTGAAGGTCATCGAGGCCCGGGACTTCCTGCGCTCGATCGCCGAGGGCCGGTCGTCCGGCACCGAGCTCGCCGACGCCGTGCGCGCCGCCGTGACCCTCGACGCCCTGGCCGCCTCCGCGGCGGACGGTTCGTGGGTGGACGTCCCCGCCGACTGAGGGCGGACCTGCCCGCACCGACCCTCCGCACACGCTCCGGGACGGCGTGCCCACGGGCAGTGGCGGAGGTCGCCCGGCCGGTCGTCCGTCGTCGTCCCCGGCGGCGTCCCAGGGGGCCGCCCGGGACGTTCCGACGTGCTCCGGAGGCCGCCGGCGACGGCGTTGCGGACCCTCTCGTGCTGCCGGGCGGTGCGGAGGACCCTTGACGAGCCATGTAAGCCCTGTCACATTCCTCATGTCACATTGTCCATACAAACCTACGACGCGCAGGCGTGGCTTCCCGGCCCGGAGAGCGTCGCTCCAGCTCGACAGTCCAGGTACCGAGCAGCCCTGCGGTTGCCGCCCGCGGCGACCCGTTCCCCGAGGAGAGCACGCATGAGGAACACCCGAAGGCCGTTGCAGGCGTTGGTGGCGGTCACCGTCGCGACGATGGCGTTGGCCGCGTGTAGCAGCTCCGGGGGCGCCAAGAACGCGGGCGGGGGGAACGCCGGCGGTCAGGACTTCACCATCGCGATGATCACGCACGAGAGCCCCGGCGACACGTTCTGGGACAAGATCCGGGCCGGTGCCGACCAGGCCGCCAAGGACCACGGGATGACGTTGAACTACTCCAGCGACCCGGACGCGGGCAAGGAGGCGACGCTCGTCCAGAACGCGGTGGACAGCAAGGTCGACGGCATCGCCGTCACGCTGGCCTTCCCGGACGCGGTCGGTCCGGCCGCCAAGTCCGCGATCGCTGGGGGAGTCCCCGTCGTCGCCTTCAACTCCGGCATCGGGAACTACCAGGACTTCGGCGTCCCGATGTACTTCGGTTCGAACGAGGACCTCGCCGGGCAGACCGTGGGCCGGCGGATCGCCCAGGACGGCGGGGGCAAGGCGCTGTGCGTCATCCAGGAGCAGGGGCAGGTCGCCCTGGAGACCCGGTGCGCCGGCGTGGCCAAGGCCTTCCCGAACACCGAGAACCTGAACGTCAACGGCGCTGACCTGCCCTCGGTGCAGCAGACGATCGGCGCGAAGCTGCAGCAGGATCCCTCGATCACCGACGTCGTGACCCTCGGGGCACCGATCGCGCTCGGGGCCATGCAGGCCAAGGCGGACTCGGGGAGCCAGGCCAAGGTCATCACCTTCGACCTCAACGCCGACGTCGCCCAGGCCATCCAGAACGGCACCATCGCCTTCTCGGTCGACCAGCAGCCCTACGTCCAGGGCTACATGGCCGTCACCGCCCTCTGGCTGAACCTCACCAACGGCAACGACATCGGCGGTGGCCAGCCGGTGCTGACCGGCCCGTCGATCGTGGACGCGAAGAACATCGGCCCGATCGTGCAGTACGCGAAGAACAACACCCGGTAGCCCGTTCCGCGGGGAACCGGGGCGGACCCGGCTCCCCACGGGGCAGCCCTCACCCCGCCTCCCCCTGGAGCACGCCATGAGCTCGTCCGTGATGACACAGCCGTCGGCACCACCTGCGGCGGCCCCACCGGCGCGGCCGCAGAAATCGGTGGTGGCGCGTGTCCTGGCCCGCCCGGAGATCGGTGCGCTGGCCGCGGCGATCGCCATCTTCGCCTTCTTCTACGCAGTCGCCCCGCCGTTCCGCACCCTGCCGGCCATCTCGACGATGCTCTACGCCAGCTCGACCATCGGCATCGTCGCCGTCGGCGTCGCCCTGCTGATGATCGGCGGGGAGTTCGACCTGTCCTCCGGCGTCTCGGTGGTGACCGCCGCGCTCGCCGCGGCGATGGTCAGCTTCCAGTTCAGCCTGAACATGTGGGTCGGCGTGATCGTCAGCCTGGTGGTGGCGCTGGCGATCGGCTTCGTCAACGGCTATCTGGTGGTGCGCACCGGGATACCCAGCTTCCTGGTCACGCTGAGCACGTTCTTCGTCCTGCAGGGCGTCAACCTCGGCGTCACCAAGCTGGTGACCGGGACGGTCGCGACGCCGAACGTCTCCGGGCTCGACGGGTTCCACTCGGCGCACGCCATCTTCGCCTCCGACATCGATCTCGGCTTCATGACCGTCAAGATCACCGTGCTGTGGTGGCTGGTGTTCGTCTGCGTCGCCACGTGGCTGCTGCTGCGCACCCGCACCGGGAACTGGATCACCGCCGCCGGTGGCAACCAGGCCAGCGCCCGGGCCGTCGGCGTGCCGGTGCCCAAGGTCAAGATCGGGCTGTTCATGGGCGTCGCGTTCCTGGCCTGGTTCCTCGGGATGCACCTGCTGTTCAACTTCAGCAGCGTGCAGTCCGGCCTGGGTGTGGGCAACGAGTTCATCTACATCATCGCGGCCGTCGTCGGCGGCGCACTGCTCACCGGTGGCTACGGCTCGGCCGTCGGTTCCGCACTGGGCGCGGTCATCTTCGGCATGACCACCCAGGGGATCGTCTTCGCCGGCTGGGACCCGAACTGGTTCAAGACCTTCCTCGGCGTGATGTTGCTGCTGGCGGTCATGGTGAACCTGTACGTCAAGAACTACGCGGCCAGGAGGAAGTGACATGACCGACACGATCAAGGAGCACGCGGCAGGCGACCTGACGGCAGGCGCGTCCCTGGTCGAGATGGACGGCGTGGGCAAGTCCTATGGCGCCATCCGTGCCCTGGAGGGCGTCAACCTGACGGTCAACGCCGGCGAGGTCACCTGCGTGCTGGGGGACAACGGCGCCGGCAAGTCCACGTTGATCAAGATCATCTCTGGTCTGCACCCGCACACCGAGGGCAAGGTCACGGTCGATGGCAAGGAGGTCCACTTCGGGTCGCCCCGCGAGTCCCTCGACGCCGGCATCGCCACGGTCTACCAGGACCTCGCGGTCGTGGGCCTGATGGAGGTCTGGCGGAACTTCTTCCTGGGCTCGGAGATCCGCAAGGGCAAGTACCCGATGGCTCCGCTGGACATCAAGGGGATGCGCCGGATCGCCGACGCGGAACTGCAGAAGATGGGCATCACCGTCAAGGACATCAACCAGCCGATCGGGACCCTGTCCGGAGGTCAGCGGCAGTGCGTCGCGATCGCCCGCGCGGTGTACTTCGGCGCCCGGGTGCTGATCCTCGACGAGCCGACCGCCGCCCTGGGGGTCAAGCAGTCCGGTGTGGTGCTCAAGTACACCGCTGCAGCGCGGGACGCCGGCCTGGGCGTCGTGTTCATCACCCACAACCCGCACCACGCCTACATGGTGGGTGACCACTTCATCATCCTGAAGCTCGGCCGGCGGGTGCTGGACAAGAAGCGGTCGGAGGTCACGCTCGAGGAGCTGACCGCGGAGATGGCCGGTGGCCAGGAGCTCGCCGAGCTCTCGCACGAGCTGAAGCGCTGACCTGCACCGCGCT
>JAOPVN010000038.1 GCA_025966175.1 Modestobacter sp.
CGGGACGCCGAGCGGGCCGCGGAGGTGGCGGCGGAGGTGGCCGCCGCCGCCGGGACCGCGGCCGGCCGAGCGGCCTGGGTGCAGGGCGGCGCCAACGTGGACGTGGCCGGGGCAGCGGACCTGGTCATCGTGGCCGTTCCCTTCGCCGGGCACGCGGCGACCCTGGCCGACCTCGGCTCCCGGCTGGCCGGCAAGGTCGTCGTCGACTGCGTGGTGCCGATGGCGTTCGACGAGCGTGGGGCCTACGTGCTCGACGTCCCCGAGGGCAGCGTCACCCAGCAAGCGGCGGCGCTGCTGCCGGACAGCTCGGTGGTCGGCGCCTTCCACCACCTGTCCGCCAAGCTCCTGGAGGACCTCTCGAAGCCGACGCTGGACGGCGACGTGATGGTCGTCGGGGACGACCGGCGGGCCACCGACCTGGTGCAGGCGCTGGCGGGGCGACTGCCCGGGATGCGCGGGATCTACGCCGGCCGGCTGCGCAACGCCCGGCAGGTCGAGGCGCTGACGATCAACCTGGTGTCGGTCAACCGCCGGTACAAGGCGCACGCCGGGATCCGCGTCACCGACGTCTGAGAACGGCCCCCTCCTGGGTCCCTCGCAGGCTCGGGGACGCCCTGCAGGGGGCCGGGGCGCGACGTCAGTCCGGGGTGGCGGCCAGGCGGAGACCGAGGGCGGCGTGCCCGGCCGCCAGCGCGGTGGTGCGCACGACATCGAGGGGCTCGCCGGGCTCGGCGAACAGCACGGTGGCGTGCAGGCCGCCGAGCACGAACCGGATCCGGGCGCGGTCCTCGGCCCTGTCGGTGGAGCCGCTCAGCAGGTCGGTGAGCCGGAGGTAGTACTCCTGGCCGGCCTCGATCGCCGGACGGCCGGCGACGGACGGGTCCTGGACCAGGACGCCGATCAGCCGACGGTGCCGCACCAGGACGTCGAGATAGTCGGCCAGGACGGCGGCCCGGACGGCATCGTCGGCCGGCATCGTCGCGTGGCGGGCCAGCAGTCCGGTCAGCTCCGCCATCACCGGGTCGACGAGGGCCTGGAGCAGGTCGTCCTTGCTGTGAAAGTGGTAGTACAGCGCCGCCTTGGTGAAGCCCAGTCGCTCGGACAGCTCGCGCGTCGTCGTCGCGGCGAAGCCCTGGGCAGCGAAGAGCTCCAGGGCGACGTCGAGGATCCGTTGCCGGGTCGACTCACCGACGAACGGCCCGGCCGGGAGAGACATGCGCAACACCATAGTCGGGCTTCCTTGACGGTCGACAAGTAAGCGATAGATTCCGGATGTCCGAACGCCCCCGGTGGAAGGCACCTCGCCCTGATGTTCGCTCGCCTCGCCCGGTTCGTCGTCCATCATCCGTGGCGGGTGATCCTCGCCTGGGTCATCGCCGCCGTCGCCATCATCGGGTTCGCACCGCAGCTCACCTCGACCAGCGACGAGTCCAGCTTCCTGCCCAGCCACTACGAGTCGATCCAGGCCCAGGCGCTGCAGCAGAAGGCCTTCCCGTCGGCGGCCACGCCGGCTGCGCTCATCGTGGTGGAGCGCCAGGACGGCGAGGCACTGACCGACGCCGACTCCGCCACGGTCGCCGACATCGCCACGGCGCTCACCGCGGCGGACATCCCGTTCGTGGACGCGGTCATGGCCACGCCGCCGTCGCAGAACAAGCTCGTCCAGATCATCGCCGTCCAGATGCCGACGGTGACCGACCCCGCGGACACACGTCCTCAGGACGCGGTCACCGACCTGCGCACCGAGCTGCAGGACCAGCTGTCCGGCACCGACCTGCGGGGCGGGATCACCGGCTCGGCGGCCCAGCAGCTGGACGCCTCGGAGTCCGGCACCAAGGCCGAGCTGATCATCGGCATCGCCACCATCGGGCTGATCCTGGTGCTGCTGCTGGCCATCTTCCGCAGCCCGATCATCGCGTTCCTGCCGGTGATCACCATCGGCGTGGTCTCGCAGGTGGCCACCGGGCTGATCGCCTGGGCCAACGACATCTTCGGCCTGCAGACCGACAGCTCGGCCAGCGCCATGCTCATCGTGGTGCTCTTCGGCGTCGGCACCGACTACATCCTGTTCCTGATGTTCCGCTACCGGGAGCGGCTGCGGGCCGGTGAGGACTCCCGGACGGCGATGGTCAACGCGGTCACCCGGGTCGGTGAGGCCATCACCTCGGCCGCCCTGGCCGTGATCATCGCGTTCCTGGCGCTCACGCTGTCCACCCTCGGCCTGTTCCGTTCGCTCGGCCCGGCCCTGGCCATCGCTGTCGCGGTCACCCTCGTCGCCGGCCTGACGCTCATCCCGGCGGTCGTCTCGCTGCTGGGCACGAAGGTCTTCTGGCCGTCCAAGGCGTGGCGCACCGAGCCCGCCGCCAAGCGGATGACGGCCATCGGCAACTCGCTGGGCCGCCACCCGGTCCGCTACGTCATCGCCTCCGGTGGTGTGCTGGTGCTGCTGTCGATCGCCGCGCTCGGCTTCAGCGCCAACTTCGACCTCACGGGCGGCTCCACCGCCGCGACCTCGGAGTCGACCGAGTACAGCCAGGTGCTGCTCAAGGGGCTGCCGGCCGGCGCCACCGAGCCCACCTACGTCTTCCTCCGGTCCGACGACGGCAGCGCGCTGACCGCGGACCAGCTGCGCGACTTCGGCGGCAGCCTGGGGAACGTCGCCGGCGTCGGCACGGTGGGGGAGCCGGCGGTCTCGGCCGACGGCGCGGTGGCCGACTTCACCGTCACTCTTGCCGACAGCCCCGAGTCCAAGGCCGCCCTCGCGACCGTGGACGGACCGCTGCGGGACGCCGCGCACGCCGCCGCACCGGACGGCACGACCGCCCTGGTCGGCGGGATCACGGCGATCTTCGTCGACATCCAGGCCGCCGTGAACCACGACTACCTGGTCGTGTTCCCCGTCGCAGCGCTGTTGATCATGCTGATCCTGGGGCTGCAGCTGCGCAGCGTCGTCGCGCCCTGGTACCTGATGTTCTCGGTGGGGCTGGGCTTCACCGCGACGCTGGGCACCACCGTGCTGATCTTCCAGCAGTTCGCCGGCGAGCCCGGGTTGCTGTTCATCCTCCCGGTGATCATGTACCTGTTCGTGGTCGCCCTCGGCACGGACTACAACATCCTGATGGTCGCCCGGCTGCGCGAGGAGGCGCGGGAGGGGAAGTCGCCCCGGGAGGCGGCCGCCCTGGCGGTCCGGCACGCCGGGCCGACCATCGCCGCGGCCGGCCTGATCCTGGCCGGCACGTTCGCCTCGCTCATGCTGGCCGGCAACGCCACCCTCACCCAGATGGGGTTCGCGATCTCCTTCGGGATCGCCATCTCCGCCTTCGTGATGGCGATGTTCCTGACCCCGGCGCTCACCGCGCTGATCGGGCACGCCGCCTGGTGGCCCGGGCACGCCGACGTGGGCGAGCACCCCGAGCCGGACGCGGTCGACGCCACCCCGGCGGTCGAGTCCAGGGTCTGACCCGCCGCGGGGACGCGACGTCCCCGCTGGTCCCAGCTCCGCAGCACACCGGGGCCGCGCCGAGTCGGCGCGGCCCCGGTGTCGTTTGCCGGTCGGCCTTGCCAAAGCCTGCCCCGCCGTCGCAGAGTCGACCCGACACAGTCGTCAGAAAGAGGTCCGACATGCAGGACGCAGTCATCGTGGAGGCCGTGCGCACGCCGGTCGGCAAGCGCAACGGCGGGCTGTCCGGGGTGCACCCGGCCGATCTCTCGGCGCTCGTGCTCGACGCCCTGGTCGAGCGGGCCGGGGTCGACCCGGCGCTGGTGGACGACGTCATCTGGGGGTGTGTCAGCCAGGTCGGGGAACAGACCTTCGACATCGCCCGGACCGCCCTGCTGACCGCCGGCTGGCCCGAGACGGTCCCCGGCGTCACCATCGACCGCCAGTGCGGCTCCTCCCAGCAGTCGGTGCACTTCGCCGCGGCCGGGCTGATCGCCGGGCAGTACGACGTCGTGGTCGCCGGCGGGGTCGAGTCCATGAGCCGGGTGCCGATCACCCTGGCGATGGCCGGGGGCTCGCCGCACCCGCAGTCCTTCCTCGACCGGTACGACGGCGTCTCCCCGAACCAGGGCATCGGCGCCGAGATGATCGCCGAGCGCTGGGGCCTGTCGCGCCAGCAGCTGGACGAGTTCTCGGTCAGCTCGCACGAGAAGGCCGCCGCGGCCCGCGACGAGGGGCGCTTCGACGCCCAGATCGTGCCGGTCA
>JAOPVN010000046.1 GCA_025966175.1 Modestobacter sp.
CCACCGCTGATCGCGGCGCTGACCGCACTGCTGGTCGTGCAGGCCACGCTCACCAGCACCCTGGTCAACGGGGTCCAGCGGGTGCTCAGCGTGGTCGCCGGCGTGGCGCTCGCGGTGGTCTTCGTCGCCGTCCTCGGGCTCACCTGGTGGAGCCTGGGGGCGTTGGTCGCCGCCGCCATCCTCGTCGGCCAGGTCCTCCGGCTGGGACCGCACCTGGTGGAGGTGCCGATCAGCGCCATGCTGGTGCTCGGCGTGGGCATCTCGACCGCGGGGTCCGTCGGCGGCGACCGGGTTCTCGAGACTCTCGTGGGCGCGGCCGTCGGGATCCTGGTCAACGTGCTGTTCCCGCCGGCCGTGCAGACCCGGTACGCGGTCCGGGAGGTCGAGCGCTTCGCCGGCGAGATCGCCGCGCTCCTCGACGACGCCGCAGCCGCCCTCGTCGCCGGCCCGGTGACCCCCGAGCAGTCCACCCGCTGGCTGCAGGACGCGAGGCGCCTCAACCGGCACGTCCCCCGGCTGGATCGGGCGCTCGCCCACGCGGAGGAGAGCCGCCGGCTCAACGTCCGGGCGCTGCGGTCTTCGCGGCCCGACACCAGCGTGCGAGCCGGACTCGACGCGCTGGAGTACACGTCGGTCTCCCTGCGGACGCTGTTCCGCGCGATCGACGACGCAACCCGGGAGCGGACCGGCGTGCAGGACGACGCCGACTACGCCGACACCGTCCGGCGCACCACGGCCAGCCTGCTCCAACGCATGGGCACCGTGGTCCGGGAGTTCGGACGGGCCCTGACGGCGGGGTCGAGGGACGCACGGCAGGGCGGGGAGGACCGGCTGGCCGGCTCCCTCGCGGCCCTGGCCAGCGGCCGGGTGCTCGTAGCCGACTCGCTCATCGGCGACCCGCGCAGCCGGACGGGGCTGTGGGAGCTGAACTCCGCCCTGCTCACGACCGTCGACCGCATGCTCGACGAGCTCGGCCCGGGCCCGACGGCCGACGCCGGCCTGCCGGTCCCCGGCGCCCGTGCTCCGCGGTGGTCGGCGCACCGGCTGAGGCCGGGCCGGCGCCCGTCCTGACGGCGGGGCGCCGTCGCCGTCGACCGGGGATCGTTCGGGCACCTCGTCCCTCCTTCCGGATGCGAGCGTTTCGGGGCGAGCCCGGCGGCCCGGAGGCTCAGAGATCGCCCTCCAGGAACTGGGCGCGGCCCAAGCCGAAGGACCAGTCCGCCGGGGTGTTGGCGACGACGGAGACGACGAGGTCCCCCGGGGCCAGGGAGGTGACCTCGCCGAGCCGCCGGCACAGTCCCGCGTACAGCGCGCGCTTCTGCTCGTCCGAGCGCCCCTGCTGGAACACCTGCAGGACGACCAGGTCGTCGCTGCGGTCGATGCCCAGCCCGGTGTCCTCGCAGATCAGCTGCCCGGGCCGGTGCTCGGTGATGACCTGGTAGCGGTCCCTGGGCGGCGCGGCGAAGACGTCGAGCACGACGCCCTGCACCGTGTCGGCCAGCAGCCGGAGCTCCTCGGGGCTGCGCCGTCCCTCGACGACGTCGATGCGCACGAGCGGCACGGGGCCCTCCCTCGACATGCGGTCCGCCGGCGTGACGCCGACCACATAGCAAGGACTATGTCAGGACATTAGGACTTTGTGAAGAGCGAGTCTGCAACCCGGTAGGTGAGGAGGAGAGACCGCGCCGACAGGTCGGGAGGAGCAACCGGCGGGGGGAGCCCCGGTCCGGAACCAGCACCGGTCCGGACTTCGGGGCCAAGAAGAATCGGGTGCTGGAGCCCGCCGCGATCGCCGCGGTAGGGCACCCCGGCCCGGGCGACGCCGCCGGCGGACGACCTACGTCCGGCGGCGTGGCGTCCGGCAACTGATCGCCGGGTACAACCTGTCCACCGACACGTTCTACGACACATCAAGCCCGCACCCAGTTCCTACGCCGAGCTGGTCTACGTGCCCTTCTCGGGCTCCTGGCTCAACCGCATCGAGGCTCAGTTCACCGCTCTGCGCCAGCTCGCCATGCTTCGTCCCCAGGTCCGGCCGGCGGGGGTGTCTGGCCGTCACGACCCCGGAGAGGCAGCCGTCACGACCCCAGGCAATGGCCGGGTCAGCGACTCGCCCGTGTCCCTGGCCGGCGCATGTTCCCGAAGCCGCCCCCCTTACGGATGAAGGGTGAGATGCCGCTCCGCTGCTGGTCGGTGCGGCCGCCGCGCAGAGTCCGACGGCGGGTGCCCTCTACGTTCCGGCGGGGACCCGGGCGCGTACACGGTCACTGAACTCGACGGCGTAGGGGAGGATCCGGAGTTCCTCGGGCGCGGCTTCGATGCCCTGAGCCCGCAGAAGCTCGGAGAGCCATTCCCAGGGGTGGTCCTCGCCGGTGTCTTCTGCATCGTCGGGCAGCACGGTCGCGCGCACGTCGGCCTCCAGGCTCTCGAGGGTCTGGAACTGCCAGGGGTCGACCCCGGCGCTCAGCCCGAACCCCCGCTCGGCGTGCAGCAGGATGCGACGCCCATCGGCCAGGACAGCGAACTCCCCGACGCGGAAGTCGATCCCGCCGGGACAAAGAACCGGCCTCCCGGGACCCGGCACGAACCTCCCCGGCTGCGGACCGGCACGACCGTCGCCGGCCGCTGCCTCAGTGAGGAACCTATGGCGGGCCTCGTCCTCAGTCTCGATGTCACACCACGCGCCCAGGCGGACGACCTGTGTACCCACGGCCGCACCGTAGCGCCGATCACGGACGTCCTACGACAGCTCGGGAGCATCGGTCAGGACACCAGTGGCAGTCCTGCCATCTCAGCTTCACCGCAGGGGGGAGCCGTCTTCAGGGCGAGCGTCGCCTGGCGCGGTGCTGGCCGGTGGCGCCTCAGAGCGTTGGCCGGACTGTCGTCGACCGGATCGTTGCTCGTCCGGCGGCGGCTCAGCTGTGGGCCGGGCTGGCATGGGCGCGGCCGCCAGCAGAGACAAACGCACGTAGGGCCCGGTCTGCGGGCCCTACGTGGTGGAACGGGGGTTCACCTGGGGATTCTCCCCGAGCGCTGGATTCGAGAAGCGAATCCAGCTCTTCAGCAAGGACCCCGGTGTGGGGTTCTCCCCGAAATATGAAGCTGCAGGTCAGAGCCTCGTAGTTGATCTTGCCAGACCGGCCAGCACATCAAGAACGCAATCTGTTCACACGGTCGCGGGCCCCGGGCTCCCACCTGCACCTTCGGGTCAGGTGGCAGGGTCTCCCCAGAAGTCGGTCCGACGTCCCGGCCGCTGAGCGCACTGCGCGGCATTCATTCACCTGAATCGGCGTTCCGCCCATCGCCGTCCTGTCCGTGACGCAGCAGGGCCGTCTCCGGGGCCAGCACCCATCGAGGACCGGGTACGTCCGTCAGAGGCCGCCGAGCGCCACGTCGACCACCTCTTCGAAGATCTTCTGGACGACTACTCGGGGGTGGTATCCGGCCGTCATCCGTTTCAACTCCGAGGCGACGGAGCGCCGGTGATCGGGATGCTCGAGGAAGTAGCGCAGCCGCTCCTCCAGCGGCCCCTCCCCGAGCTCGTACAGGACGTCCGGATGGTCGTTGCAGAGCTCGGGGTAGCTGCCGATCCGCGGGAGGATGCAGCAGTTCTCCGTGTACATGGCCTCGAGGGTCGACACGCCGAGGCTCTCGTGCGTCGCGGTCGACACCTGCAGGTCGGCGGCCCACAGCGCCTCGAAGTACTCGTCCAGCGGCAGGTCGCGGCCGAGGACCACCTGCCCCGGGAAGCGTTCCGCCAGTTCGGCGATCGCTTCACCACCGGGCTGCCACAGCGCGAAGTCGCGGGTGACCAGCACGGCGACCTCGTAGCACGGCAGCACACGGGCCATGACCCGGGCGAAGAGGTCCGGGTTCTTGCTGGACACCGGGGCGTGGTTGAACACCACGGTCGTGCGCGGGAACTGGCGACCGGTACGGCAGGCATCGATCCGGTCGACGTCGAGGGGCAGCCCGACCACGGCGGCATGGGCGTCCACCTGCTCGGCCACGGTCGGGTTGAAGGCGCCGATCGTGTCCCGCAACGTCGTCCGCATGTACTCCGAGACCAGCAGCACGCGGTCGAGGACGTGCAGGTTGGCCAGGTCCAGCACCTCCATCCCGGGGTAGGTCTCGAAGCGGAAGGTGTCGGTGGGGTCCCAGTGGCTGCCGTGCGTGTAGCCGACGATGGGGATCGACAGACCGAGGTCGAGCAGCATCCGCCTGAGCTCCACAGGGAAGGTGGAGAAGATGTGGAAGGAGAAGATAACGTCGGGAGGGTCCTCGACGAGGGCGCGGAGCACACCGCGGTAGGTCGACAGGATCCAGGAGAGTCGCTCCTCGGGACCCCCGAGACCCGCTGGGTCCGTGTCCCGAGGGTGACTGATGACGTCGAGTCCGAGGGCGCTCAGTCCGTTGCGGATCACCGCAGATGCGGTAATCCCGTACCCAATGGCGTCACTGGATGGAACGCCCACCTTCGGATCGGGCACCGTGTAGCCGTCGAGGTAGAGCACCCGGCACCCGTCGAGGGTCATCGCTGCGGCCTCACCGGTTCTCCTCGGGCAGCTTGTAGCCGAGCACGGCGTAGTCCTGTGGCCCGAAGAGCGCCTGCGCGACGAGCTCCTCGACCTGGGCGCAGGCGTCCCCGCCGCCGGTGGGCACCAGCGGAGAGGTCTTGGGATGGAGCGGCCGCACCTCCACGTCACCGAACCCCTGCGTCGAGAGCAGGTACTCCGTCAGAGCGGGTGGTAGTGGGGACCGGTGCGTCGGGTCGTTGTAGAAGTCGCACGCGGCCATGACCAGGTTCGTGGGGTTCGGCGTCTCGAGCAGCAGGCAGCCGCCGGGCCGCAGCACCCCCCGCGCCGCTTCCAGCAACCCCAGCAGGTCCTCCGTGGTCAGGTGCTCGATGACGTGGAAGGCCGTGACCATGTCGATCGAGTCCGGCGGCAGTGCCTGCAGGTAGCCGAGGGCGTCCCCGAGCTCCATGTCCAACCCGCGCGCGCGCCCCGCGGCCACGAACGCGGTGTTGGCGTCGACGCCCCGGGCGGTCACCCCGGCGGCGCGGAGCAGCGCCAACCACTCGCCTCGGCCGCAGCCCAGGTCCACGACGCCGCCGTCGCCGGCGAGCCGCTGAACGTCGGGCAGGTATCCCTCGAGCTTGGCGCTGACCTCGGCGGTCGAGCCCCGGAAGTGATCGGTGAAGTCGTCGTAGATCGCGGCGAACCGCGGACCCCATCCGTCGACGTCGCGGCCGCGATCGC
>JAOPVN010000123.1 GCA_025966175.1 Modestobacter sp.
CAGATGCCGCCGCGGCGGCCGGTCGAGCTGCGCCTGCTGGACTGGAAGGAGGTGTACCTCACCCGGGACCGGGACGAGGACGCCGTCTTCCCGGTCGAGGCCGTTCGTGAGCAGGCGGCGCGCTGCATGGACTGCGGCATCCCCTTCTGCCACCACGGCTGCCCGCTGGGCAACCTGATCCCGGAGTGGATCGACCTCGCCCGCCGGGACGACTGGCAGGAGGCGATCGAGCGGCTGCACGCGACGAACAACTTCCCCGAGTTCACCGGGAAGCTCTGCCCGGCGCCGTGCGAGTCCGCCTGCGTGCTCAACCTGGAGAACGCGCCCGTCACGATCAAGCAGATCGAGTGGGAGATCATCGACCAGGCGTTCCTCAACGGCTGGGTGACCCCGCAGCCGCCGGCGGAGCTGACCGGCAAGAAGGTCGCCGTCGTCGGTTCCGGTCCGGCCGGTCTGGCCGCGGCCCAGCAGCTGACCCGCGCCGGGCACGAGGTGACCGTCTTCGAACGGGACGACCGCATCGGCGGGCTGCTCCGCTACGGGATCCCCGAGTTCAAGATGGAGAAGCGCCACCTGGACCGGCGGCTGGACCAGATGCGCGCCGAGGGCACCCGCTTCGTCACCGACGTGCACGTCGGCGGCTCGGGGGAGAACGACGTGACCACCGAGGCGCTGCGCGCCGAGTACGACGCCGTCGTGCTGGCGATCGGGACGCCGGTGGGCCGCGACCTGCCGCTGCCCGGCCGGGACCTCGACGGCGTGCACTTCGCCATGGAGTACCTGCCGTTCGGCAACCGTGAGGCGCTCGGCGAGCTCGACGCCCCGCCGATCACCGCCAAGGACAGGCACGTGGTGATCATCGGCGGCGGTGACACCGGCGCGGACTGCCTGGGCACTGCCCACCGGCAGGGCGCGGCGACGGTCGCGCAGCTGGACTACAAGCCCTCTCCGCCCGGCGCCCGGCCGCAGGACAACCCGTGGCCCACGTACGAGATGGTGCTGCGGGTCTCCCCGGCCCACGAGGAGGGCGGCGAGCGGCTGTTCGCCGTCAACACCGAGGCGTTCCTGGGCGACGAGAACGGCCACGTGCGGGCGATCGAGGTCGTCGAGATCGAGATGGTCGACGGCAAGCGGCAGCCCAAGCCCGGCAGCACCCGGGAGCTCCCCGCCGACCTGGTGCTGCTCGCGCTGGGCTACACCGGCCCGGAGACCGTCGGACTGGTGGAGGAGCTGGGCTGCGGCGTCGACGACCGCGGCCGGGTCTCCCGGGACACCGAGTACATGTCCACCGTCCCCGGCGTCTTCGTCGCCGGGGACATGGGCCGCGGTCAGTCGCTGATCGTGTGGGCGATCGCCGAGGGGCGGGCCGCCGCGGGCGCCGTCGACAACTGGCTCACGGGCAACTCGATGCTGCCCCGGCCGGTCACGCCGGACGCCGTCCCGCTGCGCTGAGACCCCTGGTCGCCGAGGGTGTGAGACGTCCCTGACGACTGCTGCTCGTGTGGGGGACACGGCGGACCCCGTCCGCGGTGTCGCCCCCGCGGGCGACTAGTTTTCTCCTCATGTCTCGTCGCGCGAAGATTGTCTGCACACTCGGGCCGGCCACCGGATCCCTGGAGCAGATCACCGCCCTCGTCGAGGCCGGCATGGACGTCGCCCGCCTCAACTTCAGCCACGGGAAGCACGCCGACCACGAGCAGGCCTACCGGCTCGTGCGTCAGGCCACCGACAAGGTCGGGCGCGCCGTCGCCGTCCTCGCCGACCTGCAGGGTCCGAAGATCCGGCTGGGCACCTTCGCCGACGGTCCGGTCACCTGGGCCACCGGCAGCCGCGTGTGCGTGACCGTGGAGGACGTGCCCGGCACCGCCGAGCGGGTCTCCACGACCTACAAGGATCTCGCCAACGACGTCCGCGTCGGTGACCGGCTGCTCATCGACGACGGCAAGCTCGCGCTCACCGTCGTCGAGGTCGACGGCCCCGACGTCTGGTGCCTGGTGCTCGAGGGCGGGCAGGTCTCCAACAACAAGGGCCTGTCGCTGCCCGGCGTCGCCGTGAGCGTCCCGGCGCTGTCGGAGAAGGACGCCGCTGACCTGCGCTTCGCCCTCTCCCTCGGGGTGGACTTCATCGCGCTGTCCTTCGTCCGGCACGCCCGCGACGTGGAGCTGGTGCGGGAGATCATGCGCCAGGAGGACGTCGAGGTCCCCGTCATCGCCAAGCTGGAGAAGCCCGAGGCGGTCGAGAACCTGGAGGCGATCGTCGCGGCGTTCGACGGCATCATGGTGGCCCGCGGCGACCTCGGTGTGGAGCTGCCGCTGGAGCAGGTGCCGCTGGTGCAGAAGCGCGCGGTGCAGGTCGCCCGCGAGCACAACAAGCCGGTCATCGTCGCCACCCAGATGCTGGAGTCGATGATCAGCGCCTCCCGGCCGACGCGCGCCGAGGCCTCCGACGTCGCCAACGCCGTCCTCGACGGTGCCGACGCGGTGATGCTGTCCGGGGAGACCTCGGTCGGCAAGTTCCCGATCATCGCGGTGAAGACGATGGAACGGATCATCGACGCCGTCGAGTCCGACGCGGTGCGGGTGCCCGAGCTGGTCGAGCCGCCCAAGCACCGCTCCAGCGCCATCGTGCGGGCCGCCAAGGACATCGGCGAGACCCTGGACGTCGCCGCGCTGGCCGCGTTCACCCTCACCGGCCGCACCGCCCAGCGGCTGGCGGCGCTGCACACCCGGCTGCCGATCCTGGCCTTCACCACCGACCCCGCGGTCCGCAGCCGGCTGGCGCTGTCCTGGGGCGTGGAGACCTTCCTGGTGCCCGAGGTGACCCACACCGACGACATGGTGGGTCAGGTGGACTTCTCGCTGCTGTCGATCGGCCGGCTCAAGGAAGGCGACAAGGTCGTCGTGGTCGCCGGCAGCCCGCCCAACACCGCCGGCTCGACGAACCTCGTCCGGGTGCACGAGGTGGGGTCCGAGGCGTGACGGTGGGGACCGCGGGCGCCGACTCGGCGTCCTCGCCGGCGTCGGAGTTGATGGTCGTCCTGGAGCTGGAGGAACGGGGGCCGGACCTCTACGTCGGGACGACGCCGAGCTCTCCGCTGCAGCGGATCTTCGGCGGCCAGGTGGCGGCCCAGGCGCTCACCGCGGCGCAGGCCACCGTGCCCGCGGACCGGGCGGTGCACTCGCTGCACTCGTACTTCCTGCGCCCGGGCGACCCGCACGAGGAGATCCGCTACGAGGTGGACCGGATCCGTGAGGGCCGGTCGTTCAGCACCCGGCGGGTGCTTGCCCGGCAGAACCGCAAGGGCGAGGACGTCGCGATCTTCGCGCTGACCGCGGACTTCACCGGGGGGGAGCGAGCGGTCGTGGAGCACTCGCTGCCGATGCCCGAGGTGCCCGGCCCCGAGCAGCTGCCCGGCCTGGAGGACGTCGCCAAGGCCCACCCGGACGAGGCCGCCGCCTCCCGCGCCATCGGGCGGGCGGTCGAGCAGCGCTTCCTCGCCGACCCCTTCGATCCCGAGCCGCTGGTGCCGCCGCACACCGCCACTCGGATCTGGTTCCGGGTGAGCGGCCGGTTGCCCGACGACGACGCCGTGCACGCCGCGGCGCTCACCTTCGTCAGCGACCTGACGCTGCTCTCCGCCGGGATGGCGCGGATGGGCGGCGGCTGGGGCGGCGGGGCCGTGGGCGCCAGCCTGGACCACGCCGTGTGGTTCCACCGGCCGGTCCGGGTCGACGAGTGGTTCCTCTACGAGACCGACAGCCCGGCGGCGGCCAGCGGCCGGGCGCTGTGCCTCGGCCAGGTCTGGGCCGCCGACGGCACCCACGTGGCCACCGTCGCCCAGGAGGGGCTCATCCGATCGCTCGGCTGAGCCCCTCCGGGCGGCGAGGTCACTCGGGCCGGGTGCCCTCCGCCGGGTCGACCGGCTGCGGCTCCAGGTCGGCCTGTGCAGCGGCCTGAGCGGCGGTCTCGTCCTCCGCCGCCGGGGTCTCGACGGTCGGTGCGGACTCCGCCTCGCGCTGCGCCTCGGCCTCTGCTGCCTGGGCCGCCTCCTGCTGGGCCGCCTCCTGCTGGGCCGCCGCTTCGCGGCGCGCCCGCGCCTGCTCCTCGGCCTCCTCGCGCTGCCGGCGCTCGGCCTCCCGGCGCTCCCGCGCCTGCTCCTCGAAGTCGTTGGCCAGCCAGTCGTGCGCCTCGCACAGCAGCGTCCAGGTCCGCGCCACGTGCTCCCGCGTCGTCGCCGGGGCGCCGATGGCCACCCGCAGCACCGCGGAGCCGCCCACGGTGGTGTGGGTCAGGAAGACCTCGCCGCCGTCGTTGAGCCGGTCCAGCAGGGTCATGGTGGCCACGTCGGCGTCCACGTCGGCGGCCCAGCGCGGCTGCAGGCACACCAGCGACAGCGGGTGGGGGACGACGACCTCGAAGCGCTCGTCGGCCTCCGCCCAGCCGGCCAGCTCCTGGGCGAGGGCGACGTGCCCGCGAATGTGCTCGCGCAGCCCCTCGGCGCCGTACCAGCGCACCACGAACCACAGCTTGAGCGCCCGGAAGCGACGGCCCAGCGGGATCTGCCAGTCGCGGTAGTCGACGACCGCGCCCGCGTCGGTGGCGGCGTTGCGCAGGTACTCGGGCAGGATCGCCAGCGCCCCGGTCAGGGCGGCCCGGTCGGCGACCCAGAACAGCGTCGCGTCGAAGCCGGTGAGCAGCCACTTGTGTGCGTCGGTGGTGTAGCTGTCGGCCCACTCCACGCCGGCCTGCAGCGCCCGCAGCTCCGGGACGACGGCGCTGACCCCGGCATAGGCGGCGTCCACGTGCAGCCACACACCGAACCGCTGGCAGATCGGGCCCAGCTCGGCGAGCGGGTCGATGGCGGTCGTCGACGTCGTTCCCACCGTCGCGCACACCAGCACGGGCGTGTACCCGCGGGCGACGTCCCGCTCCAGCCGGGCGGCGAGCGCGCCCGGGCGCATCGCCAGGTCGCCGTCCACCTCCACGATCCGGATCGCCTCGGTGCCCAGCCCGGCGATGCGGACCGCCTTCTCCATCGAGCTGTGCGTCTCGGCCGAGACGTAGACCGTGTACTCCTCGGGGCGCACGCCGTGGCGGACGGTGGCGGCCTTGCTGGCCCGGTGCAGCGCCGCCAGCAGGGCGACGAGGTTGGCGCCGGAGCTGGAGTCCTGGATGACGCCACCGCCGGCCCCGGTGGAGCGGAAGGACTCGGGCAGTCCGAACAGGTCGGCGAACCAGTCCAGGACGTGCTGCTCGAGCTCGGTGGCCGCCGGGCTGGTCACCCAGGACATGCCCTGGACCCCCAGGCCCGCGGACACCAGGTCACCCAGCACGGAGGGCCCTGAGGTGTTGGACGGGAAGTAGCCGAGGAAGCCGGGGTGCTGCCAGTGCGTGATGCCGGGCAGGACGACGCGGTCCAGGTCGGCCAGGACGGCGGAGATCGGCTCGCCCTGCTCGGGGGCCGCGGCGGGGAGCCCGGCCCGCACGTCGCCGGGGGAGACCTGGGAGCGGACCGGTAACGACCCGACGCGGGCCCAGTAGTCGGCGATCCAGTCCACGACCTCGTGGCCATGCTGGCGGAACTGCTCAGGGGTCATGTGGCCGGTCACGCAGCCAACCTAGGCGGCGGCGGCCGACGCCGTGTCGGTGGTTCCTTCGGTGCCCCCGGTGCGACTCGAACGCACACTGCGCGGGTTGTGACTCGTACCAACCCGTCCTTGTTCTTCGGTGCCCCCGGTGCGACTCGAACGCACACTGCGCGGGTTTTGAATCCGCTCCCTCTGCCGATTGGGGTACGGGGG
>JAOPVN010000289.1 GCA_025966175.1 Modestobacter sp.
GCCGGCGGCCCCGGCGGCCAGCCAGGTGCGCACCTCGTTGGCGCCGGCGCCCGCGCTCGCCCGGGCGTTGTCGGTCAGCGACGCCAGGGCGGCGGTGTCCCACGCCTCGAGGGCGGTCAGGAACGCCTCGTCCCACTCGGGCCGGATCAACGAGCGCGCGGCCTCGGAGCCCGCGGCGATGAGGGCGGCGCGGTCCTCGTCGCTGATGTAGTAGTCGTCGATCTCCAGGCTGGGCGGCGAGTGCGACAGCCCGCCGGTGCCGATGACCAGCACCCGGTCGTCCCGGCCGTCCAGGAAGCGCCCGACGGCTGACCCGAGGGCGAGCACGCGGTCGGCGGTGGGCAACGGCGGCATCGCGCAGTTGACCGACACCGGCAGGACGGGACGGCCGTCCAGCCCGCCCAGCAGGTCGCGCAACGGCAGGCCGAAGGCGTGGTCGAGCCCGACGTCCCGGCACACGGCGATGTCGATGCCCGACGCCAGCAGGTGCTCGCTGAGCCCCTGGGCGATCTCCGTGGGCACGGTCAGCGGGCCGCCCTCGTGGGGACCCTCGTCGATGACGTTCGCCGAGAGGGAGACCGCGAAGCTGGGGACGACGTGCCGGAAGGCGCGCCGGTGGTCACCGCCGAACAGGACGACGTAGTCGGGGTCGAACTCCTCGACGAGGTCCCGGGCCTCGGCCAGCCCCTTCCGGAACATGGGGCCCTCGACCAGCTCCGGGTCCCGCTCCTTGCCCGGGCTGTGGCTCGCGCAGACCACCAGCCGCTGTCGATCGGTCATCAACTCTCCCAGGTCCCACCGCGATGGGACCCAGCCCGCCACGGCATCGATGGTCGCGGTCCCCGAACGGTCCTGCTGTGCCCCGGAACCGCGCACGACGTCGTGTACACGCTGTCAGATGTGACAGGCGACAGCAAGAGCGCGCGCTGCGGAGCTCAGGGCAGCAGGTTCAGCACCGAGGTCGGGCCGTCGGCCTCGAGCAGATAGGCGCTGCCCGCGCTGAGGTGCCGGCGCCACAGGTCCTCGGCCTTCGCGGCGTCCCGGGCGGCGATGTGGTCGACGAGCAGCCGGTGGCTCTTCATGGTCTGCCGGTAGGCGCGGTCGTGCGTCTCGGTGCCCTGGTCGGCGACCACGCGGGTCCGGTTGGCCGGGTGCACGATGTCGGCCAGCATGGCGTTGAGCAGGGCGAGGGTGTCGTTCCCGGCGAGCTGCACGACCAGGTCGTGGAAGGCGCTGTGGGCCTCGACCCGGGCGGCCGGGTCGTCGGCAGCTCCATGGTCGGCCAGCGCCTCCTCGAGCTTCGCGAGGTCGGCCTTGGTGCGGCGGCGGGCCAGCATCGCCGCGGTGGGCGGCTCCAGCACCAGTCGGGCCTCCCAGACGTCGCGCAGCGTCGTGCCGCGGTGCTGCAGGACCATGCCCGCGTAGCGCGCGGCCACCTCCAGGCTGGGCGCCCGGACGCGGCCGCCACCGCCGGCACCGCGCCGGACCTCGATCAGCGACTCGGACTCCAGTACCCGGAAGGCCTCGCGCAGCGTGGGCCGGGACACGCCGAACTGCTGCATCAGGGCGGGTTCGGAGGGCAGCGCGTCACCCTCGGACAGCTCGCCCTTGATGATCCGGCCGCGTAGGTCCGAGGCCACGAGCTCGGCCATCTTCGGCACCCGGACCGGTTGGCCGACCGAACCGGAGACGTTGCGCAGGGGCCTTCCGTTCTGGGGCACCTGAGGTCCTCCGGATCCACCACGAGCTGAGGGAGTGCCGTTGCGCTCCGCACCCCCCAGTCTGACATCCCTGAGAAGAGGAATCGCGGGACGACCGCTCGAAGGGATGAGACGCGGCTCTCACAGCACCGCCCCGGCGATCTTGAGCTCGAGCACCTCCTCGGTGGACAGGCCCAGCTCGGCCAGCACCTCGTCGGTGTGCTCGCCGTGGTCGGGGGCGCGGCGGGTGTCGCCGGGCTCCTCGTTGAACTGCAGCGGGGCCGGGACCAGCCGGAACGGCCGGCCGGCGGAGTCGGTCACGTCCTGCAGGTAGCCGTTGGCGAGGACCTGCGGGTCGCTGAGCACCTCCCGCGGGTGGGCGACCGGAGCCCAGGCTCCGCGCCCGGCGGCGAGCAGTTCCTGTGCCTCGCCGAACGTCCGCCGGGAGAAGAGCTCGGCGATGACGGCGGTCGCCTCCCGGGAACGGCTCATCCGGGCCGCGTGGTCGTGGAAGCGGGGATCGGTCGCCAGCTACGGAGCGCCCAGGGCGGCGGTCAGCTCCGGCCAGAAGCGGTCGGACTGGAGCATGACCAGCGAGACGTGCCGGCCGTCGCTCGTGCGGTAGGAGTTGACCAGGGAGTTCGGCGCGTCGGCGGGCGCGTACCGGGGGATCCGCTCGACCCCGTGCGCGGCGGCGGCCGCCAGGGTGGCCCCGACCGCCCAGGCGCCCGTCGACAGCAGTGACCCGTCGACGGTCAGTGCCTCACCGGTGCGTTCCCGGTGCAGCAGTGCGGCGGAGATCCCGCCGGCGAGCGTGAGCCCGGCCAGCACGTCGCCGAAGGCGGCCCCCGGCTGGGAGAGGGGATGGTCGAGTTCCGGGGTGCTGGCCGTGTCCGCCGCGCCGGACCGGGCCCAGAACGAGGTGTTGTCGTAGCCCCCGCTGTCGGCCTCCGCACCGCGCGGGCCGTGCGCCGAGCCCCGGGCGTAGACGATGTCCGGGTTCACCGCCCGGATGTCGGCGACGTCGATGCGCAGCGCACGCCGTGCCGCGGGCAGGACGTTGGTGAGGAAGACGTCGGATCGGGCGGCCAGTCGGAGCAGCAGCGCGTGGCCCTGCTCGGACTTCAGGTCCAGGCCGACACTGCGCTTGCCCCGGTTGGGCAGCTCGACCATGTGCGCCACCGCGCCCTCGGGCACCAGGCCGGAGGTGACCAGGCCCCGCTGCGGGTCGCCGGTGTCCGGGTGCTCGATCTTCACCACGTCCGCGCCCCATTCGGCCAGGACGCCGCTGGCCACCGGGACGTAGGTCCAGGAGGCGACCTCCAGTACCCGGATCCCGCTCATGACAGCAACCATCGGGCTCACTCCTCAGTCGTCGGCGAGCGCAGTGTCCAGCCGCTGAACGGCCAGGCCCGCCCGCCACGCGGTCGTCCAGAGTCTGGTTCTTCTGAGGGCAGAATGCTATTCTCAAGTCCGGCCCATGGCGAGGAGGACCTCATGTCGGTGCGTGCGCAGTTGTCGGTGCAGGACTCGTGAGCGGCGAGGCGGCACCCCTGGACCTGGTGGCACTCGCCCGGTGGATGGACGCGGAGGGTCTGGCCGGCGCGGGGGAGCAACCCGTGGTCGCCCGGCTCTCCGGTGGCTCGCAGAACGAGCTCTACACGCTGGACCGCGGTGGACAGCGCTCCGTGCTGCGGATGCCACCGGTCACCGCGGCGGCCGAGCGGATGGACGGGCTCCGTCGTGAGCTGCGGCTGGTCCGGGCACTCAAGGGCAGCGACGTCCCGCACGCCGAGCTGATCGCCGGGGACGACACCGGTGCCGTGCTGGGCGCGCCGTTCTACCTGATGCACGCCGTGGACGGCTGGTCGCCCGCCGACTCCCGTACCTGGCCGGCGCCGTTCGACACCGACCTCGCGGCGCGCGGGGAGTTGGCCTTCGAGCTCGTCGACGGGATCGCGAAGCTGGCCCGGGTGGACTGGCGGGCCCGCGGCCTGGAGGGCTTCGGCCGTCCGGAGAACTTCCACGAGCGGCAGGTGGACCGCTGGCTGGCGTTCCTGGGCGGTTACCGGTTCCGGGAGCTCCCCGGACTCGACGAGGCCGCCGACTGGTTGCGCACCCACCGGCCGCGCAGCTACGAGCCCGGGATCATGCACGGGGACTACCAGTTCGCCAACGTCATGTACTCCCACGGGGCGCCGGCCCGGCTCGCGGCGATCATCGACTGGGAGATGACCACCATCGGTGACCCGCTGCTCGACCTGGGCTGGGCGCTGCTGGGGTGGAGCCGGGGCGAGGAGCCGGGCGGCAACGGCCTGGGTTACGTCGACCTGACCGGCATGCCGCGGCGCAGTGCGCTGCTCGAGCACTACGAGCGGGTGAGCGGTCGGTCCACCGAGGACATCGACTACTACCTCGTGCTCGCCAACTGGAAGCTCGGGGTCGTCCTGGAGAAGAGCTACGCCGCGTTCGTCGCCGGGCAGCCGGTGGACCCCAAGGTCGAGGCGTTCGGCCCGATCGTGGTCGACCTCCTCCAGACCGCCGCGGACCTCGCCCGGTCACTGCCGGCCGGGGGCCGCTGACATGGGCTACGCCGAGGGCCTGTTCGACCTGACCGACCGGGTGGTGCTGGTGACCGGCGGCAGCCGGGGGCTGGGGCGGGAGATGGTGCTGGCCGCCGCCCGGTGCGGCGCCGACGTCGTCATCGCCAGCCGTGACCAGGCCGCGTGCGACGCCGTGGCGCGGGAGGTCGAGGAGACCACCGGTCGCCGCGCCCTGGCCTACGCCGTCCACGTCGGCCGCTGGGACCAGCTCGACGGTCTGGTCGACGCGGCCTACGAGCGCTTCGGAAAGATCGACGTCCTGATCAACAACGCCGGGATGTCACCGACCTACGACTCGCTCACCGACGTCTCCGAGAAGCTCTTCGACGCCGTGGTGAACCTGAACTTCAAGGGCCCGTTCCGGCTGAGCGCGCTGATCGGCGAGCGGATGGTGGCGGCCGGTCGCGGTTCCATCATCAACGTCAGCTCCACCGGGTCGCTCCGCCCGATGGCGTCGATCGTCCCCTACGCGGGGGCCAAGGCCGCCCTGAACGCCATGACCGAGGGCCTCGCCCAGGCCTTCGGGCCCACGGTGCGGGTCAACACCCTCATGCCCGGCCAGATGCGCACCGACGTCGCCAAGGCGTGGGACCTGGCGGCCATGGAGCCGAGCATCAAGCGCATCGCGTTGCAGCGCATCGGCGAGCCCGCCGAGATCGTCGGGGCGGCGATCTTCCTCGCCTCCGATGCCTCCAGCTACACCACCGGCGCGACCCTCCGGGTCGACGGCGGCATCCCCTGAACCCGTCCGACACCCGATCCGCCCGACACCAGGAGAGAAACCGCCATGGCGTGGGACTTCAGCACCGATCCCGACTTCCAGGTCCAGCTCGACTGGGCCGACGCGTTCGTCCGCACGGAGGTCGCGCGGCTGGACCTGCTCTGGCCGCACGACACCTACAAGCCGCTGACCGACCAGCAGCGGGCGATCGTCGACCCGCTGAAGAAGCAGGTGCGCGAGCAGGGGCTGTGGGCCTGTCACCTCGGCCGTGAGCTCGGCGGTCAGGGCTACGGCCAGCTCAAGCTGGCCCTGCTCAACGAGGTCCTGGGCCGGTCGAAGTGGGGCCCGCGGATCTTCGGCACCCAGGCGCCGGACACCGGCAACGCCGAGATCCTGGCCCACTACGGGACCCCCGAGCAGAAGGCGCGCTACCTGGCGCCGCTGCTGGAGGGCGACATCGTGTCCTGCTTCTCGATGACCGAGCCGCAGGCCGGGGCCGACCCCGGCGAGTTCACCACCCGTGCGGTGCGCGACGGCGACCACTGGGTGATCAACGGCAGCAAGTTCTTCTCCTCCAACGCCCGCTGGGCGAGCTTCCTCATCGTCATGGCCGTGACCGACCCCGAGGCCGGCGTCCGCAACCGGATGTCGATGTTCCTGATGCCGGCGGACACCCCGGGCATCGAGATCGTCCGGGACGTCGCCCTGTTCGGTGACCCGGAGGGCGAGGGGTCGCACGCGCTGATCACCTACACCGATGTCCGGGTCCCCGCCGACGCCCTCCTGGGCGAGGAGGGGGACGCGTTCGGCGTGGCCCAGACCCGCCTCGGGGGCGGCCGTGTCCACCATGCGATGCGCACGGTGGGGCTGGCCCAGGAGGCGCTGGACATGATGGCCGAGCGGGCGCTGAGCCGGTGGACCAAGGGCAGCGCGCTCGCCGACAAGCAGGCGGTGCAGGCCTTTCTCGCGGACTCCTACATCCAGGTCCAGCAGTTCCGGATGTTCGTCCTCTACACGGCCTGGCAGATCGACCGGTACCAGGACTACCAGCGGGTCCGGAAGGACATCGCGGCGATCAAGGTGCTCACCCCGAAGGTGCTGCACGACGTCGTCCAGCGGGCGATCCAGGTGCACGGGGCGCTCGGCGTCACCGACGAGCTGCCGTTGATGAGCATGTCCCTCACCGCCCAGGTGCTGGCGCTCGCCGACGGCCCGACCGAGGTGCACCAGGTGACCGTGGCCCGCCAGCTGCTCCGCGAGTACACGCCGGCGGACGGCCTGTGGCCCAGCGCGCACATCCCGACCCGCCGGGCGCAGGCGCAGCAGGAGCTGTTCGGCGACGTCCCGGTCTGAGCCCGGCCACCACGAGCGACCGAGAACGAGGAGAGCGACGGGCATGGAGAACACGCAGTTGACCGGACGCCGGATCATCGTCACCGGTGGTGCCAGCGGCATGGGGGAGGGCCTCGTGCGGGCCTACCCCGGGCTGGGGGCGCAGGTCGTCTCGCTGGACCTCTCGGACGCCGGTGCGGCGATCGCGGAGGAGGCCGGCGCCCGGTTCGTGCGCGCCGACGTGACCGACGAGGAGTCCGTGGACGACGCGGTCGCGCAGGCGGTCGAGCTGCTCGGCGGGCTCGACGTGCTGGTGCACGCCGCCGGTATCGCCCCGGGAGCGCCCGCCCAGGACATCACCCTCGACCACTGGACCACCGTGATGGCGGTCAACGCCACGGGGACCTTCCTCACCAACCAGGCGGTCTTCCCCCATCTCCAGGAGTCCGGGGGGCAGATCCTCAACTTCGCCTCGGCCGCCGGGATCACCGGGCTGCCGGGCAAGGCGGCCTACTCGGCGAGCAAGGGCGCGGTGCTGGCGTGGACCCGGACGGCGGCCGCCGAGTGGGGGAAGTACGGCATCACCGTGAACTGCATCGCCCCGGCGATCTGGACGCCGATGTACGACAAGACCCGGGCGTCCATGACGGCCGAGCAGCTGACCGCCCACGACGCCCAGATGGCTGCGGTCGTCCCGCTGGGCGGCCGGCTCGGGGACGTCGAGGAGCACTTCGTCCCGGTGATGGCCTTCCTCGCCAGTCCCGGGGCGCGCTTCATGACCGGCCAGGTCTTCGCCATCGACGGCGGAACGGTCATGGTCCGGTAGGCGAGCCCAGGGTGGACCGCCTCAGCGCAGCGACGCGATCGCCTCGCCGAGGCGCTCCACGTCCGCCGCGAAGGCGCCGTAGCTGCGGCTCGCCGGTTCGATGGTCAGCCAGGTGACCCCGGCGTCCTCGTAGGCCGGGAGCCGGGCCCCCAACCCGGCGGCGAACTCCTCGGTGCGGCCCTCCTTGAGCAGCGACTTCTCGAAGGGGGAGAAGCTGATCTCCAGCGGCGGACTGCCGAGCGCGGCACGCTCGGACTGCACCCCGGCCACCGCCCGGGCGAGGTCGTCGAGGGAGTCCAGGGCCGGGGTGCCGGTGATCCTGGCCAGCTCCGCACCCTGCGAGATCGGTGACCATCCGTCGGCGAGGTGGACCGCCCGCCGCTGCGCGGCTCGGCTGTTGCCGCCGAGCCAGATCGGCGGGCCGCCGGGCTGCACGGGTGCGGGCAGCATCGTGTGGCCGTGCGCGGGGAACAGGTCGCTGTCGTGGTCGGTGCCGGCCCAGGCGGCCCGCATCGCGGGGATGGCGGCGTCCAGGTGCCGCCCCCGGGTCGTGAAGTCGACCCCCAGGACGTCGAACTCGGACTGCAGGTAGCCCACCGCCATCCCGGCGGTGACCCGGCCACCGGAGACGACGTCCAGGGAGGCCAGCGCCTTGGCGGTCAGGTAGGGGTGCCGGTAACCGGCCACCAGCACGTGCGTGACCAGCCGGATCCGCTGGGTGGCGCCCGCCATGACGGCGAGGGCCACGAAGGGGTCGAGCGCGTGGTGGCCGCCGGCGGCCAGCCAGTCGTCGGCCGGGAACGGGTGCTCGCTCACGGCGATGCCGTCGAACCCGGCCTGTTCCACGGTCCGCGCGACCTGGCCCAGGTCGGCACCGTCCATCCACCGCTGATGGTGCTTCACGGCGCGCATCGGGAAGACCAGGGTGAAGCGCACGGGCGCCGTCCCTCCTCGGGTCGGGTGGTCGGGTGGTCGGGTGGCTGGGTGGTCGGGGGGCTGGGTCAGTCGGTGCAGCTCGCGACGAGTCGCCCGGTGGCCTGGCCCCGGCGCAGCCGGTCCAGACCGTCGGCGATGTCGTCGAAGCCGATGGTCGAGATGACCGGGTCCAGCTCACCCGAGGCCAGCAGCCGGTAGATCGACTCGAGGTCCGAGCGGTCGCTGCCCAGCGTGCCGATGAGCTCGACCCGCTTGATGACCAGGCGCTCCACCGAGATGGTCGCCTCTGGTGCTCCGGCGCCCACCTGCACCACGCGCCCGCCCGGCCGGACCGCGTCGATGGCCGGGCCGGTCGTGCGCATGCCGGCGAAGTCGATGATGACGTCGAGCCCGAGGGGCGCCAGCTCGGCCACGTCGGTGACGAAGGTCTGCACCCCGAGCCCGCGGGCGACGTCCCCCAGCTCCGCGCGGACGTCCGCGGCATGGACCTCCGCGCCGGCGAGGACGGCCACCCGGGCGCCGATCTGGCCCAGCCCGCCCAGGCCGATCACCCCGACCCGCGTGCCGGTCGTCACCTGGGCCGCGACCAGGACCGCGTGGTGCGAGGTGGCCCCGGCGTCGGTCCCGGCGGCCGCCTGCTCGAAGCTCACGCCGTCGGGGATCGGGACGAGCTCGCCGACCCGGCCGATGGTCGCCTCGGCGTACCCGCCGTCGCGACCGACCCCCGGACCGTGGAAGCCGCCGCTGGGGTCGATGCCCACCCGGTCGCCGACCCGGACGCCGGTGACCCCCGGACCCAGCTCACGGACGACGCCGGCGACCTCGTGGCCCAGCACGATCGGCACGTGCCCGAGGATCGAGGACGTCGGGCCGTCCATGATCGCCACGTCGGTGTGGCAGAGCCCGGCTGCGCGGACGTCGATGACGACCTCACCCGGTCCGGCGACGGGATCGGGCACCTCCACGAGAGCCAGCGGTCGCCCCGTCCCGACGTACTGCCATGCCCTCATGGGTGCCTCCCGGCCACAGGGCGCGCCACCGTCCGGCCGGTGGAGCGCGGGTGGGCAGCCGCCATCTGACGGGCTGTCCTGGTGCTCACCGTGCCATTCGATGCGCCGCAGGCGGGCACGGGGGCCGCCCCGGCCGCGGTGTGCGCGGGAGCCGCAACCGTCCATGTAGGCCATTTAGGTAACTGTTGTGACTCATCTCTCGACTTGTCCGAGATTTCTCGCTAGCTTTCCGCCGTCAGGGCCCGGGCGCACCAGTGCGCCGGGCCCCCCTCGGACTCGGGACGGGCAACGGCCCGTTCCTCCGCCCGATATCAAGGAGAAGGTCCATGCGGTCAGTCGCACAGCGCTGTGCCAGAACAACGCTTGGAGCCGCGCTGCTCAGCGCGGTGCTCGTCACGGCTGCCTGTGGCAGCGGCGACTCCAGCTCCGGAGGGGATGGGGCTGCGGCCGACACCTCCGCCGCCGCCGCGCTCGGCGCGGACAACAAGGCCACCGGTGAGCCGATCAAGCTGGGCGTCGTCAGCGACGGCCAGACGGAGGCCTTCGACACCAACCACGAGATCAAGGCGGCCGAGGCGGTCGTCGCCTACGCCAACGACCACCTCGGTGGTCTGGCCGGGCACCCGATCGAGCTGGTCAGCTGCGAGACGAAGGGCACCCCGGCGGGCGCCCAGGACTGCGGGAACCAGTTCATCAGCGAGGGCGTGCTGGCCGTGTCCGGTGCGGTCCCCGGCCAGATCGACGCCGTGGTGAACGTGCTCAGCCCGGCGGGCATCCCGACCGGCCTGCAGAGCGGCTCCAGCCAGGCCGTCCTGAAGAGCGCCGACACCTACGTCTGGTCCAACCCCCTCTCGGTGTTCGGCACCCCGGCCGCCTACGCCCGGGAGAACGGCCTCAAGAAGGCGGCGATGCTGGTCATCGACGTCCCCGGTGCTGCCGGCCCGGCCAAGCAGCTCGGGCCGGTGTTCTTCAAGAACGCGGGCAGCGAGCTCAACGTCGTGGCCATCCCGCCGGGCACCCCGGACATGACCCCGCAGGTCCAGTCCGCGGAGAACGGCAAGCCGGACATGTACTACCTGCTGGGCGACCCGACGTTCTGCGCCGGCGCCATCAAGGCCCTCAAGACGCTGAACGTCACCGTCCCGATCGTCGCCCTGGACCGGTGCGTCGGCGCTGACGCCGCTGCCTCCATCCCGGGTGGCTACGACGGCGTCACCGTCGCCACCGGCGCCATCACCAACGCCGACGACAAGGAGTTCGAGCTGTTCCAGGCCGTCATCGACACCTACGGCAAGGACCTCTCGGCCGAGTCGGTGACCATCAGTGCCTACCAGGGGATGCTCGGCCTGATCCGCGCGGTCAACGCCTCGGGGACCACCGACCTGACCCAGGCCGGGGTGTCGGCAGCCATCAAGGCCATGCCCGAGACGCCGTACCCGCTCGGCGGCGGTGCGACCTACCAGTGCAACGGCAAGGCAGTGCCCGACATCTCGCCCAACATCTGCTCGACGTTCGGTGCGATCGCCGACGCCGACAGTGAAGGGACGCTGTCGAACTTCAAGTCCGTCGACGCCAAGGGCATCTACGCCCTCTCCGCCGGCTGATCCGCACCGGCCCGCCGCCGGGCAGCCCACCCTCCGGGGTGGCTGCACGCTCCCGCCAGGGAGCACCGGCGGCGGGCCGCCCGCGGGGCGGGACCCGGTGCCGCGGACAGACCCCGGTCTCGGGGTCAGTGCGGTCGACGATCCGTCGCCGTGAGGAGCGTCATGCCAGGAGGAGCGCCGAACATGTCCGCTGCACAGCCGGCCGACGTCCCCCGTGGTGCGCCGGCCCTGATCGGCCACGAGCTGCGGGTGCCCAAGATGGCCGAGCTGGTCGCGGCCCGGCTGCGCGGCCAGATCATCCGGGGGGAACTGGCCGAAGGGGAGTCGCTGCCTCCGGAGGCAGCCCTGCTGGCGCAGTTCGGCGTCTCCCGGCCGACCCTGCGCGAGGCCTTCCGCGTGCTGGAGGCCGAGTCGCTGATCACCGTGCGGCGGGGTGCCCGCGGCGGTGCCCGGGTGCAGCTGCCCAGTGCCGAGGTGGCGGCGCGCTACGCCGGGTTGATCCTCCAGCACCGGGGCACCACGCTGGAGGACGTCTACCTCGCCCGGATCGTCATCGAGCCGCAGGCCGTCGGCCTGTTGGCCCGGCGCCGCACCGACGCGGACGTCCGTGAACTCCGGACGGCGCTGACCACCGAGGCCGCGCCGGGCGAGACCCGGCTCGAGGCCCTGGCCCGGCACGAGCAGTTCCACGCGCTGCTGGTCGCGCTGACCGGCAACCAGACACTGCCCCTGCTGATGGGGATGCTCGAACACATCTTCACCCTCGGGAACTGGGCGGTCGTGCAGTCCGACCCCAGCTCCTCCGACCTCGCCGAGGCCAGCCGCCGCGGACTGCGGGCCCACCGCGAGGTCGTCGACCTGATCGAGGCAGGGAACGACGCCGGCGCCGAGAAGCTCTGGCGACGGCACTTGACCGCAGCACAGGAGTACCTGGTGCACGGGAACGCGACGACGGTCCTGGACCTGCTCGGCTGAGTCCCGCGAGGGGCGGAGGAAGGAACCTCATGGACCTGGGTCTGCACGGGCGGCACGTCGTCCTGGCCGGTGCTGCCGATGCGGCACTGGCCGCGGTGGCACAGCTGCTGACCGAGGAGGGCGCGGCAGTGGTCACCGCCGCACTGGCGGAGGCCGCGCAGTGCGAGGCGGTCGAGGACGAGGTGGTCGATGCCGTCGTCGTCGTCCTACCGCCGGCTCCTCCGGACGCCGTGGACGTGCTGACCGATCCCGCGACGCTGTTCACCGCCTGGCAGCCGGTCGTCGACACGGCGGCGCTGTACCGCGCGGTCGTGCCGGGCATGGCGGCCCGCGGTGGGGGCCGGCTGCTGGCCGTGCTGCCGACCGCGGTGAAGGCGGTGGGGGCCGCGGGCGGGGACCTGGACACCGCCGTGGGACTGGGGCTGCTGGGGATGCACAAGGTCGTGGCCGCCGAGCACGGCGCCCAGGGCGTCACCGCCAACGCCGTGCTCCGCGGCGGGCTGGCCACCGACTCCGACGTCGCCGATGCGGTGGCCTGGTTCGTCTCTGCACACTCCGGTTACGTCACCGGCTGCGCGGTCACGGTCGACGGCGGCGTGCAGCCGTCGGTCTTCTGAGGTCCGGCGATGGACCTCGGGCTGGCCGGCCGGGTGGCGGTGGTCTCCGGCTCCAGCCGCGGCATCGGGCTGGCGACGGCGCTCGCGCTGGGCGCGGAGGGCTGCCGGGTGGTCGTGGTGGCCCGGTCCGCCGACGGCGTGGCCGAGGCCGCGGAACGGGTCCGGGCCACCGGTGCGCAGGTGCTCCCGGTCGTCGCCGACATGACGGTCGAGGACGACGTCGTCCGCGTGGTCCGGTCGGCCGGTGAGCGCTTCGGGCGGGTCGACATCGCGGTCAGCAACGTGCTCGGCCACGTCATCGATGCGGCGGTGGAGGGCGCCGGTCCGGCTGCCGGACGCTTCGCGGGCATGCCGGCGGCCGAGTACGCCGCCGAGTTCGCCCAACTGGCCGTCTCCACCTGGCTGCTGGCCCGCGAGACGGTCCCGCTCATGCGGCGGGCCGGGTGGGGGCGCCTGGTGAACGTCGGCTCGGGAGTGGCCCGCGAACCCAAGACCGACATCCCGCACGTGCTGCCCAACACCGTGCGACCCGTGGTCGCCGGGTTGATGCGGACCCTGGCCGCCCGCCTGGCCCCCGACGGGATCACCTGCAACAGCGTGCTGACCGGGGGCATCGCCACCGAGCGCAACGCCGCCTACTTCAGCTGGCTCGCCCGGGAGCGGGGCATGCCCGTGGCCGATGTCCTCGCCGGGTTCACCACCGACGTGCCGGTCCGCCGGATGGGGGAGCCGGCCGAGATCGCCTCGCTCATCACGTTCCTGTGCTCCGCGCGGGCCGGGCGCCTGACCGGGCAGTCCATCCCGGTCGACGGGGGCGTCAACCGCCACCTCTGACCAGGCCGTCCCCCGGGGACGCGCGGGCCACCTGCGGACACTTGACACAGGTCACACCGGGCCTCAGCATTCGTACAACCACTTGACCTATTTCGGCGCTTGCGAGAGATCCCCACGATCTCGCTTCCGGCCATCCGACCCGGTCGAACCAGACGGGGCGGTCGGGTCACGGGACGGGTTCTCGTCCCGGCGGTCTCCACGATCACGAAGGAGTGAGGCGTGACGCAGCACTTTGTCTTCCTGCTGCTCGGCATCGGCAACGGGGCGGTGTTCGCCGCGCTGGCCCTGGCGCTGGTGCTGACCTTCCGCAGCTCGGGCGTGATCAACTTCGCCACGGGGAGTGTCGCGCTCCTGACCGCGTACCTCTACGCCTTCCTCCGGCAGGGCGAGCTCATCGTGCTCGTCCCCGGCCTCCCCACGACCCTCGACCTGGGCGGGGAGCTGCCGATGGTGGTGGCCCTGGCCCTCTCGGTGGTGGTGGCCGGACTGTTCGGGCTGGCGATGCACCTGCTCGTCTTCCGCCCGCTGCGCAACGCCCCGCCGGTGGCCAAGGCCGTCGCGTCGCTGGGTGTCTCGCTGTTCATCACCGCGCTGATCGCGGCCCGGATGGGCACGACGGTGGTCGGCGTGCAGCCGATCTTCCCGACCGACCTCTGGACGGCGGGCTCGCTGCGCGTGCCGGCCGACCGGGCGTACCTGGCGCTGACGGTCATCGCCATCGCCGTCGTCCTGACGCTGCTGTTCCGCTTCACCAAGTTCGGCCTGGCGACCCGTGCGGCGGCCGAGTCCGAGAAGGGTGCCTACGTCAGCGGGGTCTCCCCGGACCGGGTCGCGGCCTGGAACTGGGTGCTCAGCTCGGCCATCGCGGGTCTCGTCGGCGTGCTGATCGCACCGATCGTCCCGCTGATCCCCGCCTCGTACACGCTGTTCATCGTCCCGGCGCTCGCCGCGGCCATCATCGGCCGCTTCCAGTTCGTGCTGTGGGCGGTCGTGGCCGGGCTCGGCATCGGCATGCTGCAGTCGGAGACCCAGTACCTGCAGGGCACGATCAGCTGGCTGCCGTCCTCGGGTCTGCCCGAGCTGGTGCCGCTGGTGCTCATCCTGCTGGTGCTCGTCGTGCGGGCCCGGCCGCTGCCGGGTCGCGGCGCGATCATCGTGCAGACCCTCGGCCGGGCCCCGCGGCCCCGCCGGCTGCTGGTGCCGACCATCGTCCCCACCGTCGTGGCGCTCATCGGGCTCTTCCTGCTCACCAACCAGTGGCGCAACGGCCTGATCAGCACCCTGATCTTCGCGATCATCGCGCTGTCGATCATCGTGGTGACCGGCTACTGCGGTCAGGTGTCGCTGGCCCAGCTGCCCCTGGCCGGGGTCGGGGCCTTCCTGCTGCCGCCGATCGCCGACAACCTCAACATCCCGTTCCCGTTCGCGCCGCTGCTGGCCGCGGTGGGCGCCACGGTGATCGGTGTGGTCATCGGCCTCCCGGCGCTGCGCATCCGCGGCCTGACCGTCGCCGTCGTGACCTTCGCGCTGGCCTTCGCCCTCGAGGCACTGTGGTTCCGCAACGGCGACCTCGTCGGTGAGGGGCTGAAGGTGCCGACGCCGAAGGTGTTCGGCATCGACCTCGGCGTCGGCATCGGCGCGGACTTCCCGCGGTCGATTTTCGGCATCGTCTGCCTCGTCGTGTTGGTGATCGTCGGGATCGGCGTCGCCAAGCTGCGCACCAGCCGGCTGGGGTCGCAGATGCTGGCGGTCCGGGCGAACGAGCGATCGGCGGCCGCGGCCGGCGTCGACGTCGTCCGGGTGAAGCTGATCGCCTTCGCGCTCGGCGCGTTCATCGCCGGGCTCGGCGGCGCACTGCTCGCCTACAAGTCCGGCACGGTCACCTTCGAGCCGTACACGGCCTTCGGTGGGCTGGCGTTCTTCGGCGTCGTCTACCTCGCCGGCATCACGTCGGTGTCCGGCGGCCTCCTCGCCGGGGTGTCCGCGGTCGGCGGTCTGATCTACGTGCTCGTCTCCGAGGTCGCCTCGACCGCGCTCTGGTACAACGTCGTCGCCGGGGTCCTGCTGGTGCTGACGGTCATCTTCAACCCCGAGGGCATCGTCGGGCCGATCCACACGACCCTGGAGACCCGACGTTCCAAGCGGCTGCGCGGGGCGGCGCGGTCCATCGTCGGGTCCCAGGTGGAGGCGCCGGCGGTGCCGCGGGAGCGGGTACCGGTCGCGGACGCCGACCCCGAGCTGCTGCGGGTGGAGGACCTCCGCGTCCGTTACGGCGGAGTGGTCGCCGTGGCCGACCTGAGCTTCACCGTCCGCGAGGGGACGATCGTCGGTCTCATCGGGCCCAACGGTGCGGGCAAGACCACCGCCATCGACGCGATCAGCGGCTTCGCGCCGTCCAGCGGCTCGGTGAGCCTCAGCGGCACGCGGCTGGACGGGAAGAAGCCGCACGAGCGCATCCGGTCGGGGCTGGGCCGCACCTTCCAGGCGATCGAGCTCTACGAGGACCTCACCGTCCGGGAGAACGTCGTCGTGGGTCTCACCGCGGGTGACGGCGGCGAGGGCGAGGCCCGGCTGGACCGGACCCTCGGTCTGCTCGGCCTCACCGAGGTGGCCGACCGGCCCGCCGGTGAGCTTTCCCAGGGCCAGCGCCAGCTGGTGTCCATCGCCCGGGCCCTCGTCGGCCTGCCGCGGGTCCTGCTGCTGGACGAGCCGGCCGGTGGGCTGGACACGGTGGAGAGCCACTGGCTGGGTGACCGGCTGCGGGAGATCCGGGACTTCGGCGTGACCATCGTGATGGTGGAGCACGACATGAGCCTGGTGCTCAGCCTGTGCGACGAGATCCACGTGCTCAACTTCGGCGAGGTCATCGCCAGCGGCACCCCTGCGCAGATCCGTTCCGACCCGAAGGTCGCCCAGGCCTACCTGGGCACCACGCACGCGGACCTGGACGCCCACGCCGGCGCCCGCGAGGTCCAGGAGGAGACCGTATGACCACCAGCCTCGCCGCCCCGGGTGGAGCAGCTGTGCAGGAGCCGTCGGCCACCCCGGTCCTGGAGGTCCGTGGGCTGTCCGCCGGGCACGGGACCGTGCCGGTGGTCCGCTCGCTGGACCTGTCCGCGGCGGCCGGCACCGTGCTCGGCGTCCTCGGTCCCAACGGCGCCGGCAAGACCACCCTGCTGATGACCCTCGCCGGGTTGCTCCCGGCGCTGGGCGGCGAGGTCCTGGTCGACGGGACGCCGTTGCCGCACAACCGGCCGGCGCGGGTCAACCGGGCCGGCGTCGTCCTGGTGCCCGACGACCGGGCGCTGTTCACCGCGCTGACGGTGCGGGAGAACCTCGTCATCGCCCGCCGGTCCGGTGGCCCCACGATCGACGACGCGCTCGACCTGTTCCCGGCGCTGCGGCCCCGGCTGACGGTCAACGCCGGGGCCCTGTCCGGCGGCGAGCAGCAGATGCTGGCCGTCGCCCGCGCCCTGGTGCAGAAGCCGCGGGTCCTGCTGATCGACGAGATGAGCATGGGCCTGGCCCCGGTGATCGTCGAGGGCCTGCTCCCGGTGGTGCGGCGGATCGCCGACGAGACCGGCGCCGTGGTCGTCCTCGTGGAGCAGCACGTCCAGCTGGCGCTGGAGGTCTCGGACCGGGCCATCGTGCTGGTCCACGGCAACGTGGTCCTCAGCGGCGACGCGGCGACCCTGGCGGCCGATCCCGACGCCCTCCAGGCGGCCTACCTGGGTGTGCCGGACGGCGCTGCCGCGCACTGACGGCCGGCTCTTCTGACACCGCGTGTGCCTAGACTGCGGGGGTCCGGCGCCGGGCGGGGAACCGCCGGCGCCGGGCCCGGCGCGGTCGGGCGCGGGGGAGACGACGAGGAGTGCCGATGTCCGGGACCGTGGTCGACGGCGGAGCGCGCTAGGTGCTCGCCCCCGCGCACGAGGGGCACGGCCCCCGGGAGGCGGCGACCTCGGTCGCCGGCCGGCGGCCGGCCTCGGTCCGGCGCACGTCGCAGCTCGACCTCGGCACTCCGAGCGGCCCGGACGGGCAGCTCGTGCTGCACGGATCGGCCCGCGACCTCTGGACCGCGCCCGACGGATCGGCCGTGGAGCTGGGCGCGGCCGAGCTCGAGGCGACGGTGGAGCTGTCCGGCCGCCCGGTGGTCGCCGCGCTGCGCACCCGCCCGGAGCTGCCGGCGCTGACGGGCCTGGTCGGCGTCCCGGCGCTCGCCGGCTTCCGGGCCGCGGTCGACGCTGCCGTGCCCGGTGAGGCGGCGTCCCGGACACCCGCGCACGCGTTGCTCGACGACATCCCTGGCGCCGTGGTCATCGCCGGCTACACGTGGGTGGTGGGACCGCTGGCGGGGTCACCTCCGCCGGGCCGCACGCCGCCGGCCGACGTCTGTTCCGGTTGGCGCTCGGGCGGGACGATGATGCTGGCGATCGGGCGCACGGGGACCATGCCCCGGCTCTCCGGCCCGGCCGCCCCGCCGTTGGCCGACGGCGGGGACCCGGCCGGCTGGCACCCGATGCCGCCGCTGGCTGCCGGGGACATGCGCCGGCGCCGCCTGATGGACGTGGTGCGCGACGGCGACGTCCTGCGGGTCGAGGCGATGTTCCGGGACACCCACGTCGACGCCGACGGCGACGAGTCGGTGGTGCACGAGTACGGGCTGTCCGCCGTCGTGTCGGCCGACCGGCTGGAGCTGCTGGCCGTGGCTGCCGAGCCCCGGGTGCTCCCGTGGCAGGAGTGCCCCATGGCGGCGGGCAGTGCGGCCGCGCTGGTCGGCCGCACGGTCGGCACCCTCGGGCAGCACGTCCGGGGTGAGCTCAGCGGGACGTCGTCCTGCACCCACCTGAACGACCTGCTGCGGTCGCTGGACGACGTCCCCGCGCTCGCCGCCGCCGGAGGCAGCCGCCCCGGCCTGCCCTGAGCGACAGCGGGGTGGGGGACGAGGGCCCTAGGCGTTGCCGAGGACGTGCCGGTCCAGCCAGGCGTTGCCGAACGCGCCCCGGGGGTCCAGCCGCTGGACGAGGTCCACGAAGTCGGCGTGGTGGGCGTACCGCGGGGCGAGCTCCGCGGCGCCGGCGAGGAAGAGCTTGCCCCAGTGCGGGCGGGCCCCGAGCGGCAGCAGCACTCCCTCCAGCTCGACGAGCAGCTCCTCGACCGCCGGCTGCGCCTGCACCCAGGTGAGGTGGAAGGCGATGGCCGGCTCGCCGTACGCGGTGCTCATCCAGAGCTGGTCGGCGGCGATCGTGCGGATCTCGCAGGTCTGCAGCAGCGGCCGGATGCGGTGCCCGAGGGACCTGACCGCCTCGATGGCCTGGACCGCGTGCCGGCGGGGGAGCAGGTACTCGGACTGGATCTCGTCGCCGTTGCTCGGGGTGAAGCCCATCCGGAAGTGCGGCAGCCGGTCGGACCAGAGGCCGGGGCTGCCCAGCTGCGCCGTGGCGGGGGTCGGGTCGATCCCCGGGATGGGATGCCGCTCGCCGGTGGCCTCGACGGCGCCGAACAGCTCGCCCTCCGGGTGGCCGGCGGCGTCGGTGCGCGACTTGACCCAGACCATGTCGACATCCCCGCCGAACAGCGTGAAAAGACTGACGCTGTAGCCGGCCGAGGTGATCTCGCCCAGGTGCTCGTACAGCGCGCTCCAGGGCAGCGACTCGAACACCCGCTGCTGGACGTCGAAGGCGGGCTCGACGTCCAGGGTGATCCGGGTGACCGCGCCGAGCGCGCCGAGCCCCACGACCAGGCCGTCGAAGTCGGCGTCCCCCCGCGCGGCGCGGACGATCTCACCGCTGGAGGTCACCAGCTCCAGCGCGGCGACCGCCGTCGCCAGGTTGCCGTTGCCGACGCCGGACCCGTGGGTCGCCGTGGCCACGGCGCCCGCGACGGAGATGTGCGGGAGGGACGCCAGGTTGTGCAGTGCGAGGCCCTCCTCGGCCAGGGCGCCGGCCAGCTCGCCGTACCGCAGACCCGCGTCGACCGTGACCGTCCGCCGGTCGGGAGCGACGACGAGGTCTCCGTCGGTCATGGCCTCGAGCGAGACCAGCTCGGCGGAGTCGGCGATGTCGGTGAACGAGTGCCGGGACCCCAGCACGCGCAGCCGGGGAGCCGTGGAGACGATCTCCTGCAGCTGCGCGAGGGACGTCGGCCGGTGCAGCACCGTCGCCCCGTAGGTGTAGTTGCCGGCCCAGTTGTTCCCTGCCCACTGCACGGCCACGTCGGTCACGACCCAGTGTCTCCCGACGCCGGCCGGGCTGGGAGGCACCCTCCCAGGTCCGGTCACCGGCCGGATCGCGCGCCTGGTTCACTGGTCGTTGAGCGTTTGACGGCACCGGTCCGTCCGCGCCGGCGAGCCCTCGGGAGGACCTCATGCACCTCGGCGTCGACAGCTTCGTCTCGGCGGTGACCGATCCGACGACCGAACGCGTCGTCGGACCCGAGGAGCGGATGGAGCACCTGCTCGAGGAGATCGCGCTCGCCGACCAGGTGGGGCTGTACTCCTTCGGCATCGGTGAGCACCACCGTCCCGAGTACTACGACTCGGCGCCGGCGGTCATCCTCGCCGCGGCTGCCGCGCGGACCTCCCGCATCCGGCTGGGCAGCGCGGTCACCGTGCTGAGCGCCGCCGACCCGGTGCGGGTCTTCCAGGAGTTCGCCACGCTCGACCTGATCTCGAAGGGCCGTACCGACCTCGTGGTCGGGCGGGGCTCCTTCACCGAGGCGTTCCCGCTGTTCGGCCTGAGCCTGGCCGACTACGACTCGCTGTTCACCGAGAAGCTCGACCTGCTGCTGCGCATCCGGGACTCCGAGCGGGTGACCTGGTCCGGTCGGCACCGGCCGGCGCTGAACGGTCAGGGCGTCTACCCGCGGCCGCTGCAGGACCCGCTGCCGATCTGGGTCGGTGTCGGCGGGACGCCGGAGTCCTTCGCCCGCGCCGGACTGCTGGGGCTGCCGCTCATGGTGGCGATCATCGGCGGGGAGCCCCGGCAGTTCGGCCCGCTCATCGACCTCTACCGCCGGGCCGGGGCGCAGGCCGGGCACGCGCCGGAGAAGCTGCAGGTGGGGTTGCACGTGTTCGGCTTCGTCGCGGAGAGCACTCAGGCGGCCGCGGACACCATCTACCCGGGCTGGCACGAGATGTTCACGAAGGTCTCCCGCGAGCGGGGGTTCTCACCGCCCAGCCGGGCCCAGTTCGACGCCACCAGCGGGCCGAACGGCGCCTTCTTCATGGGCGATCCGGACACCGTGGCCGAGAAGCTGGTGCGGGTGTCCGAGCAGCTGGGGGGCGTGGACCGGATCTCGCTGCAGATGACCAACCCGCGGCTGGCGCACACCGACCTGCTGCGCGGCATCGAGCTGCTGGGCACCGAGGTCGTGCCGCGCGTCGCGGGCAGCTAGGACAGCACGTTGACGGCCCGGGCGATCACGAGCACGACGGTGCTCAGCGCGACCGCGGACTGGACGAGCATCAGCATCTTCGCCCACCGCGACAGCGGCATGGTGTCGGTCGGGCTGAAGGCGGTCGCGTTGGTGTACGACACGTACAGGTAGTCCAGGACCGTCGGCTCCCAGTCGGGCGGCGCGACGTCCGGCTGCGTCATCTGGGGGAACAGGAAGTCGGCGTGCTGCCGGTCCCCGGCCATCCGGGAGACCGGGCCACCGCGGTCCAGCTCCCAGTACCAGATGCCGAACGCGATGATGTTGGTCGCGTAGATGGCGGCGCCGCTGCCGACCAGGGACACCGGATCGTTCCCCGCCCGGCCGGTCAGCAGCCGGTCGATCAGCAGCCCGGCGCTCCCCGCGTTCGCCACCGTCATCGCGGCGACCAGCCCGAGGCTGCCCAGCCGGAGCATCGGGTGCCTGCGCTCCAGGCGCACGGGATCGGCCGCGACCAGCGCGACCAGCAGCGCGATCTCCATCCCGGGCAGCAGCCACCGCGGATGGAGGACGAGCCGGTCGGGCAACAGTACCTGGAGGACGATCGCGAGCGCGATCGCCGCGACACTGGGCCAGCGGTGCTCGCCCCGGGTGCGGCGTCGCCACGCGGCGAGCACTCGGTCCGCAGTGCGCTCGACCTCGCCCGGAGCG